>MNZK01000034.1 GCA_001873635.1 Porphyromonadaceae bacterium CG2_30_38_12
GGAAAGATAAACTGTCGATTTGGATTCGCGGAAACTTTTTGATTCCTGATCCAAGACGATTTTGGATAAAACCATCAGTAAGGTTTTTGTGTGATTATCTGTTGAAAAACCCTGTTGATGCAATTATTACAACCGGGCCACCACATTCAATGCATTTTATTGGATTGGGCTTGAAAAAAAGTAACCCTAATTTACCGTGGATAGCTGATTTTCGTGATCCTTGGACAAATCTCGATTTTTATGAAGAGTTGAATTTGAGTTATATTTCGGATAAAATCCATCATCAAATGGAAAAAAAAATTATTCAAAAAGCCGATTGTATTGTTGTTGTATCTAACGGAATGCATGAAGATTATAAACTTTTAAATCCAAAGAAAATTGAAATTATTACAAATGGATATGATGAATCTGATGTTCAAATAGATCATGTTAAACTAGATGAAAAATTTTCATTATCACATATTGGAACGTTAAATACCACACGAAACCCTCCAATATTATGGAAAGTATTGAGTGAAATTTGCATAGAAAATCCACAATTTAAAGCAGATTTACAAATACAATTAATAGGAAAAGTCGATTTTTCTGTTTTGGAAGAAATTAATCTATTGAATCTCAACAATAATCTGTTAAAAGTTGGTTATTTGTCTCATCAAGAAGCAATTATAAGCCAACAATCATCACAGGTTCTTTTGTTACTAATTAATCAGTCTGTTAATGCAAAAGGTTTTGTAACTGGAAAATTCTATGAATATTTGGCAGCCAAACGTCCTATACTGGCTATTGGTCCAACTGATGGGGATGTGGCAACAATTTTAAACGAAACCACTGCTGGTAAGATAATAGGTTTCACTGATTATGAAACTACAAAAAAAGTAATTCTTGACTTTTATTCGCAGTATAAGTCCGGAAAATTTAATGTCGATACCAAATCGGTCGACCGATATTCTAGAAAATCGTTAACAGCAGAACTCTCCAAAATATTGAATTCACTATGAAAAGAATCATAACTATTGTCGGTGCCCGTCCACAATTTATTAAAGCCGCCACGTTAAGTCGTCAGTTCCAGTTGTTTGGAATTGAAGAGAAAATTGTTCACACCGGACAGCATTTTGATTCAAATATGTCCGACGTGTTTTTTGATGAAATGGAAATACCAAGACCAGTTTTTCAACTTGATATTCATGGATTAACACATGGAGCTATGACAGGCAGAATGCTGGAAGAAATTGAGAAAATTCTGTTGAAAGAAAAGCCCGATGGCGTACTTGTTTATGGTGATACAAATTCTACTTTGGCAGGAGCTTTGGCAGCATCAAAATTACATATTCCACTTATTCATGTCGAGGCGGGTTTGCGTTCGTACAACATGGAAATGCCTGAAGAAATAACCCGAATTCTCACCGACCGAATTTCAAATGTACTGTTTTGCCCTACTGATACCGCTATCAAAAATCTAAAAAAGGAAGGTTTTGATCATTTTTCCGTTAAAATCATCAAAAATGGTGATGTGATGCAGGATGCTGCAATTTATTATACAGCCAAGGCGGAAAAAAAATCGAACATACTGAAACAGATTGGTTTGGCAAAATATGTGGTAGGAACTATTCATCGACAGGAAAACACCGATGCTCCCAATAATTTACGAAATATAATTGCAGGACTCAATGAAATTAATCATCAAATTCCGGTAATAGTACCTATTCATCCTCGCACTCGAAATATTTTATCTCAACAAAATATTCAATGTGAATTCAAATTAATTGATCCGGTGGGATATTTTGATATGATTATGCTGCTAAAAAATTGCGAATTAGTGGTTACTGACAGTGGTGGAATTCAGAAAGAAGCGTTCTTTTTTGCGAAACATTGTATTACACTGAGGGAGGAAACCGAATGGGTAGAATTAGTAGAAAATGGTTTCAATATCCTTGCAGGAAGCAATCCCGAGACGTTAAAAACCGCTTTCGAATTTTTCAAAACGAAAAAATCCGATTTTAGCATTGATTTATACGGAGAAGGAAAAGCTGCAGAAAAAGCTGCTTTAGAAATATTAAACTTATAAATTTATATAAATATTAAATAGAGAACCAATGAATGAGACAATTGAAACACTTCTAAGAAGAATAAATCAAAAAAATATTTGGGATGAAATGCCTGTTTTTTGTTTTACTTCAGATATTGATTGGGCGTCAGAAGATGTAATGAGAGAATATTTTACTATCGTAAATCCCCTTAATATAAAACCGACTTTATTCGTTACTCATGAATCGGAAGTTATAGAGTCTAACTTTAAATCAGGAAAAATTGAACGAGGTATTCATCCTAATTTTTTAGATAATAGTTCGCATGGAAACTCTTTTAAAGAAATCGTAGAGAACTGTAAAAAATTTGCTCCCGAATCTTATGGATTTAGAAGTCACCGGCTTTTTGATGTTACTGATATTACTCATTTACTTAAAAATGAACATAACTACAAATATGTTTCTAATTTAGGAACTATACTTCAAACCTATATCAGACCAATTTTGCACGAATCAGGATTAGTACATATCCCTATTTTTTTCGAAGATGGAACTCATTTGTATAATCAACTGGATTTAAACTTTAAAAAATATCTTGATTTATTTACGACACCTGGAATCAAGGTAATTAGCTTTCATCCGATGAATTTTGTTTTCAATTCACCCAATATCACATTTATGCGTCAAATAAAAGACGCATTAACCAGAGAAGAATACAATAATATCAAAACGACTTCTATTGAAAAATTAAAAAATAGAGAAACAGGAATAGGACAAACTATTTTAGATATTATTAAATTTGTAAAAGAAAGCAACTACCCCATTATGTCACTAAATGAAATATATAACAAACTAATAGGAGATAACATAAAATGAGAATACTTGAATCAGAACGAATTTTACTCAAACCAATTGAATTGGAAGATTTGAATTTTTTACTCAATCTGCGATGGGAACAAGAGGTCATGCATTATCTTATTCACGACCCGATTTCTTATAAAAACCAACTGGATTGGTTCAATAACATCAAAAAAACTGATGTTGCACTTTCTATTTTTTTAAAGGAAGAAAATGAGTTAAAGATTATTGGTACAATCGGTTTGTATGAAATTAATGTTAGACATCAGCGAGCCATATGGAGAATTCGATTAGATTCTTCACAACAAGGTAAAGGTTACGCAACTGAAGCTATCAATTTACTTTTAGATTACGGCTTTAATACCTTAAATATAAATAAAATTATCTCAGACTCATTTGCCGACAATACTGCGATTGTGAATTTGACCTTAAAGTTAGGTTTCAAACAAGAAGGTTTTTTGGTAAATCACTATTTTCATAAAGGAGAATTTAGGGATGCGATTCAATTTGGTTTGTTGAGAAAAGATTATAATAGTACTAAAAAATAATTCTTTCGATAAATAAAATAGAGTTTATTTAAAATAAGTATTTATATCATTCAAATACAACAAATTAAGTTTAAACCACTAAGTTATCTAACATATCTGTAAGCCGCAAAACACCGTAAAATGGAGTCTCCATATATTGCTCATCTAATAATCGCATTATTGCCAAATTTTCTTCCGATTCGCCAACCGAAACATAATAAAAACTGCTTCTGAGTATTCAAAGTAACTCTATCTGTGTACTTATACTAAATTCTTTGTGTCCTGATATGAACCCAAAATATTTCGCACATTCACTAAATATCTTAAAGATTCAACAATCAATTCATCGCTAACGTTTGGAGTTGGAAGTTTTTGCAATGAAATCACACTTCGAAAAAATGTTAATGCAATGGAGCTTGCTCAAAATGTACTACTTTATGGACAGACTCGAAATTACAAAACCAACGTACTTTGTTATTTAACTTTGCATTTTTATTTCTTTTTAAAAAAAGTCCTTATATTTGCAAAAACAATAGCTCCTATTCATTAAATTAATTTTTGAATTTATTAAAAAGTAGTGTTATGAAAAAAAAGAATAAAAAGGAAAATATCCTAAAAACAATTGAATTAATTAGTGCTCTTAAAAGAAATTTAGACCAGTTAAAAGAAACAAATCAAGATGTTTCGATTATTAAAACCCTTGAATCATCTGTTCGTAAAATTGAAAAAACAGCAAAAGAGATTGAGGCATTAAAAGTAAAACTGAACGATAAAAAAACCTTTCTTAAACAAGAGAGTGAACTAAATATTAAATTAACAAAGGCTACTAAAAAGTTGTTGAATGATAAACCTACAAAACAGGAAAAATCAGACAAAAAAGAGAAAAAAGAGAAAAAAAATACTGTGGGAAAAGTTGAGAATATTGACGATAATTTAGAAATTACAAAATGATAGTTGTTGGGATATACAATTTAAAAGGTGGTGTTGGAAAAACAGCAGCAGCAGTTAATCTTTCTTATCTTTCGAGCTTTGAGGGTAATAAAACACTCCTATGGGATCTTGACCCGCAGGGTTCTTCAACATTTTATTATGATGAAGAGTTCAATAGTGTAGCTAATTTAAAAAAAATATTTACTGGTAAAATCGATCTTGGAGATTTAATTCTGGAAACCGAATACAATAGGCTGGATATTATCCCATCTCATTTCTCGTATAGGAATATCGAAACTATTCTGGATCAGGTCAAGAAATCGAAAAAGAGAATTAAAGAAGCATTGAAAGACATAAAAAATAAATATGATTACGTCTTTTTGGATTGCCCTCCTGGTATTTCAATCTTAGCCGAAAATATATTTCATGCTTGCGATTATATACTTGTACCAACAGTACCAACTCCTCTTTGCTTACGCACTTACGAGCAAATTATCTCCTTTTTTGAAGAAGATGAACTGGATACATCTTCCGTCATTCCATTTTTATCTATGGTGGAACTAAGAAAATCTGTTCATAAAAATTTGATGAAGGTACTTAAGCTGAAAATGCCCAATCTGTGTACATCCTATATCCCCTTCCTGGCTGATGTCGAAAAAATGGGCTTACACAAAAAACCTTTGGCTAATTTCTGTCCGAATTCAAAAGCTTCTAACTCCTACAAGTCACTTTGGATTGAAGTAAAAAAGAAATCCACATTTGTCAACTAATTATTTTTTCTACTCTACAAACTCTTATCCTAATTTATAAATGGAGCATGGAACATAAACCAAACATCAATAAGGTTAATATGCGTCCTTTGCAAGCGGAAGATTACACGCAGTTGTCTCAATCATTCAGACGAACTTACACCGATAGTAGCGATGTGTTTTGGTCGCATGTGCAAATACAGAAACTGATAAATATTTTTCCCGAAGGTCAGATTGTAACCGTTGTAGATGATTTAATTGTAGGATGTGCACTTTCCATTATTGTTGATTATGAAAGAGTTAAATACGATCACACCTACTCGGATATTACTGGAAAAGAAACATTCAGCACACACAATCCCAAAGGAAATATACTTTATGGTATTGAAGTTTTTATTCATCCTGGTTATCGCGGTCTCCGCTTAGCTCGCCGCATGTATGAATATCGCAAAGAACTGTGTGAAACGCTCAATCTGAAAGCGATTATGTTTGGAGGCAGAATTCCAAATTACCACGAGTATGCAGCAATATTACGTCCTAAAGAATATATTCAAAAAGTTCATAAAAAAGAAATTTACGATCCGGTTCTTACTTTTCAACTTTCAAACGACTTTCATGTTCGCAAAGTGATGACTAATTACTTACCAAACGATGAAGAGTCAAAACACTATGCATGTTTGTTACAATGGGATAACATCTACTATCAAACGCCATCAGTGGACTTTATTCCGCAAAAATCTTTTGTCAGACTTGGTTTGGTTCAATGGCAAATGCGAACACTCGAAACCATTAAAGATATATTTGAGCAAGTTGAGTTTTTTGTCGATGCTGTGTCGGATTATAAAAGTGATTTTGTGCTTTTCCCTGAGTATTTTAATGCACCGCTCATGGCAAAATTCAACCATTTGGGCGAATCGCATGCTATTCGAGAACTCGCTAAGTTTACGGATGAAACTCGGAAACGTTTTGTTCAGTTAGCTATAAGTTACAATATCAACATTATAACTGGTAGTATGCCGGAACTTCGCGGAAACGATTTGTACAATGTTGGATTCCTTTGTCGACGCGATGGCACTTACGAAACGTACGAAAAAATACATGTAACTCCCGATGAAACAAAAAGTTGGGGACTTTCGGGCGGAAAAATTATCAAAACTTTTGATACCGACTGTGCTAAAATTGGAATTCTAATTTGTTACGATGTTGAATATCCCGAACTTTCGCGCATTATGGCCGATCAGGGAATGCAAATTTTGTTTGTTCCTTTTTTGACCGACACTCAAAACGGATATTCGCGTGTGCGGATATGTGCGCAGGCTCGAGCCATCGAAAACGAATGCTATGTTGTTATTGCAGGAAGTGTGGGTAACCTACCGCGAGTTCATAACATGGATATACAATACGCTCAATCGGGAGTGTTTTCGCCCTGCGATTTTGCTTTTCCTACTGATGGTAAATGTGCTGAAGCCACGCCAAATACGGAGATGATTTTGGTTTCGGATGTGAATTTGGATTTACTCACCGAGCTTCATACCTATGGAAGCGTACGTAACCTGAAAGACCGAAGAAACGACTTGTACGAGTTACGGTTAAAGAAATAACAATGCCTTAGAAATAAATTGGTAGCATTTTTCTCCAGTATTGTTCGCCTTTCGGCATATTAAGCATGTAATTCGATGGCGAATTAAAATAGACATGCGAGGATGTCGCAAACCTATATGGATTGCATGGTTAGCACCCATTCTACACCCAAGCGACATTAAAAACGGAGTTGGTTTTTTTTCGTTAGCACATAGAATTACTTCATTCAAAACATAATCTTCGTATTCAATATTACATTGGATACGTCCCTTGTGGGTGTGCCCAAAAGCAATAAAAACTTTCCAAATCGATACTATCAAGCGCATATATTTGAAGCCAACCTTGCTCTGTGTGATGTTGTAGCGATTCGAGGATTCGCCAGTTTTGGTAATCGTAAAATCGGGCTTTGCGGGCAGGAAACAACAATATTGTACCAAAACATGTCTCGTTTTTTTTTATTCAAATGCTAAAATGTCAATTATAATTGCTTTACTTGTGAATAACATATTAAATAATGAATGTGATTAAATATCTTTTTGCTTCGTTTGGAGTCCATTTTCATAGCGAATGTACACTATGTGAATCAATTTGTTTTTATAACAATAATGAAACAGCATATTCATGTATATTTAATATATGCTTAAGTTAACATAATATTTTCTTAGTATTTTTGTAATATACGTTACCTACTTTTGCGGCTCAATTAAATTCCAAAGTGATATCAAACTATCAATGATAATGATTAGACTAATATTTCTTTCTTTCTTTTTATTCCTGATTAATTCAATAAATTCTATAAATATCGAAGGGACAGTGCGCGATGCACAAACTGGCGAGCTGCTGATTGGAGCCAATGTATTTATCAAAAACAATAAATCGATAGGTACCACCACAGGGTTGGACGGAAGTTTTATGCTTAAAAACTTACAGGCAGCTAAAGTTACGCTTGTGTGCAGTTATATTAGCTACCAAACGCTCGAAAAAGAAATAACAGTACCTGCTAATGGCATACAAAAGCTGGCATTGAGTTTGGTTTCGTACGAAAACGAATTGAGCGATGTAATTGTAACTGCATCCAACAAAACTACCGATGCGGGTGTGCGGGCAATGGAGCGGTTGTCGTCCAACGTTCAAAACATTGTGGGGGCACGCAGTATAGAAATTTCACCTGATTTAACTGTTGCCAACGTACTTCAACGTGTCTCGGGAATCACTATTCAAAAAACTGCAAACAGCGGCGAAGGACAGTATGCCATTATTCGAGGCATGGATAAACGCTATAATTACACATTGATTAATGGTATTAAAATTCCAAGTCCCAATGATAAAAATCGGTATGTTCCTATGGACATTTTCCCTGCCGAACTTATAGCACGCATCGAAGTAATTAAAGCATTGACCCCAGACATGGAAGGCGATGCTATCGGTGGCGTGATGAATTTAGCAATGAAGGACGCTCCCGACAAATTGCTCATAAGCTTCAAAGGCTCAGTTGGGTATAATAAAATGTTTTTCGATCGTCTATTCTATCAATACGATACGCGAGCTATTAACCCGCAAGCGCCATCAGAAAGAGGTATTCCAAATGCTTCACCGACTGATTTTCCTTTTCATGATTTAATATTTAAAGGGATAAAACCATTGCCAAATTGGAATGGCGGAATAAGTTTCGGGAATAGATTTTTTAATAAAAAATTAGGATTTGTTCTGGCCGTAAGTAATCAAAATAGCTACTCCGGTGCCAATGCATTTGTTACTGTACCCCGAGCACAGCCAAACCCTGGAACATTACCTGCATTTGAAACGAAAGATAACAGAACATATTCCTCGCAACAAAACCGATTAGGAGTCCACAATAAATTTGATTTTCAGATTGATAAAAACAATTCAATCAGTTTGTATAATGCTTATTTTGAATTAAATAAATATGTATCGAGGTACTTAGTTCAAACTTCGCTGAGCACTGGAGTGGGCAATATGGATTTTTATGAGCGTTCACAAACACAACTTGAAAAAATTTACAATTCGACCCTTCAAGGAAATCATTACTTAACAAAATCAATTAAATTGGACTGGTCGGGGGTTTACTCCAAAGCATGGGCAAACAATCCGGACGAGGCATTGCTGCATACAGCCAGTAGTGACTTTGGTAAAACAATTATATTGAATGGAACAACCCATAAATGGCGAAATAACAGCGACCAGGATTTGGCAGCCTATTTGAATTTGATATGGAATCCAACATTTTTACCCTACAATGGAGAAATTAAAGTTGGCGGAATTTTTCGGCATAAGACAAGACATAATTTCTATACCGAATACTCACTCGAACCAAGCCCAAATCCGCAAATATTTAGCACTATTGAGCAAGCAACTGTTCAGTTTAGCGGATACAATGCTAATTTAGGCAGTCCGGTTAATCAAAACGACTACGATGTTACGGAGGATCTGATGGCGGGCTATGGTCAAATTAAATTTAAACTAATAAATAAGTTGCAAGTGTTGGCTGGTGTGAGAGTGGAGCGTGATTTGCAAGATTATACAACGCCAATGCCGACAACTTTTCCCGGAAAATCAGGGACTATTCCTTATTTGGATATTTTACCAAGTTTACATTTGAAATACGAAATTTCATCGAATCAAAACCTTCGTTTAAGTTATTTTTCGTCTATTTCTCGCCCAGGTTTTTTTGAAATTATCCCATACAATATTAAAGGTGAAACCTTTGATGAAAAGGGAAACCCAAATCTGAACGAAGCGAAAGCTTCCAATGTCGATATTCGATATGAACTCTTTCCTAAATCATCCGAACAGCTCTTAATTGGGGCTTTTTATAAAAATATTGTCGATCCAATTGAGTATAGTTTAGTGCGCGAAGCAGGACCTTCGGCATTGCAATTAAAACCACAGAATTTTGGCACAGCATTAAACTATGGTGTGGAATTAGTTTTCAATAAATATTTTAGATATTTTGGCGTCTCAGCAAATTATACCTATACCAATTCGAGCATTACTACTTACAAAAAAACCTATGGACGTTCCAATCCCGCTGACCCAACATCCCAAATACTTACCGATAGCGTTCTTCGAACAAGACCCATGCAAGGTCAAGCCGATCATATTGCTAACTTATCATTGTTGTATAAAAATCAAAACATTGGGCTCAATTGTCAAGTATCTTTTGTATATACCGGAAAATTTATTGCACAAGTGTCCGGATGGGATGGATTAGATTTTTGGAGTATGCCGAATACAACCCTTGATTTCTCATTTGAACAAAAACTTAGTAGAAAAATAAACCTGAGTATTTTTGGTAAAGCCCGTAACCTGCTTAATTCAGAGTCAATAACCAGGATTTTAAAACCGAATGATTTTTATCTCCCAAGTAATATTCAATTACCATATCAAGATAGTCCAAACAGCATTGTTGTTCAAAAAGAATTATATGGACAAAATTTTCTGATAGGTTTTAGATATTCATTATAAAAACAAACACATAAATATCAATAAAAGTATAAACAAAAAAAAGTATGAAAACAAAAATTTTTAATCTTAGTGCTTTAGCACTACTTGCAAGCAGTCTTTTAACATCTTGTACGGATGAGAAAGTTATCTCAACACCTCCTGTTGTGGTTGGAAATCCTGTTAGCGATGCTTCGCCGCTGTCGGGAAGTATCAATGGAACAATGCAGACAGGTAAAACCTATATCGTTGGCGATGATGTAACTATCAATGTCGGAGACACACTACTACTTCAACCGGGTGTAACTGTGAAAGTGAGTAGAGGAAAAACAATTTTAGTAAAAGGTGTATTTATTTCGTTAGGAAGCCAAACTTCACCAAACTACATAGGACCTGACAAAACGTTTACAAAAACAGATGAAGTGGGTTATCCCACTGCTCAAGATTCTGCTTATATCGGATATTGGACAGGTATAAATTGTGAGCCAACTTGTACACTATTAAATTTGAGATGGACACATGTAGATTATACCGGAGCTAATTTTGGTGCTACATTTATACCTACTGGCGAAAAAGCAGGAAAAGGTTCCAAGGGCATTTTATTCGCCAATCCAGATGGAGATTTGATCATAGAAGATAGCTGGATGTATGGCACCATTGATGATTTCGTTCGAGTTTCCTCTGGTCGTATTCACATCATGCGCAATACATTCGAAAAAGGCGGTGCTACCGGTGGCGATGCCATCAATGCTAAAAGTGGTTCAGTAGGCGATATGGCTTACAATCTTTTTGTGGGATCGGCGACTAATTCAACAAAAGCATCCAATAAAGGAGGCGTTGGATCACAAACTAATGTAAATATGTACAATAATACATATATATCAGGAGGTTATCGCCAAAAATCACCTACCGGACGTGGAGGTTCTATCAACTTCGAAGAAGGTGCAAGAGGAAAAGCATTCAATAATATGTTAGTAAATTGCCGTGCTGGTATACGAATTCATAACAATCCGGCAGCCGATGTTGTGAACATGTCTTATGGCTACAATTATACCTATGGCGATTCATTAATCGTTATGAACAATGTGTATCCTGTGGGTGCAGGAAAAACTGGTACAACAACAGTTACTGTTCCTCAGTCAACTGATATTCCTGCTTACAAAACTCTATTGTCAGATCCAAAATTCAAGCAAGATTATTTATATGTAATTTCGGGTGGTATCTGTCCAAATATCATTACTGAATACGATGGCTCAGCTTATGTTAAAGTGGGAGACCCTAAATTTGTTAGTTCACCACTTCCATATACCAAAGCTTTGCGGGCAGTATCGGCAGTAGGCTCTTTTAATTTTAGACTTCAAAGCAGCTCGCCTGCCATTGGAAAAGGAACTGCCGATGCAGCTATAATTGCACCTTTGAATGCAACCAAGGTAGCAGACGCTCGTTTCAAACCTTCTGAAGTTTCGCTTCCAGGAGTTGATATGGGTTGTTACCAAAGTAATGGTAAAGGAAATCAACATTAATTAAATTTCTAAAAAGCTCCCACAACAAGCTTGTGGGAGCTTTTTTTTTGCAAAAAACCGTAATTAGCCCACAGATAAAAATGATATCATTATCACAGCATAAAATGGTATAATCGTTAATTGTGTGAAATTAATAAAATCTTATACTCAAAAAAATTTGAAAAATTTTTAAATCAAAATCCGTTGTTTACGATGTCTGGAGACAAAAATGGTGAGGCGATTTTGAAGAAAAATGCAAGTGGAATTGCGTGCAAATAGAGTTGCACAGTTTCATATAAGGTAAAATGAACTGATTACCTCTGCCGTTTTAGCTTTTTTTGGAATACAAATACGAAATTTTTAACGAAAGATTAAAATAAATTTCATCTAAATTTAAGAGTTGACCTACGTTTACGTAAGGTGTTGTTTTGTTTTGTCAAGTCAACTGATAACATCAGGTCGTTGTCCTAAGATATCTAATCAAAATAAATGACTGCCTGTAAGGCAGAACTTTACAACCAGAAAGAAATATAAAATAGCAGCATTTATAGTGTAAGAATACGAATTTGCCATAAGTAATATCGTACAACCTACCCAGCTTATTCGTTGTAGTGCCCAAAAAGGTTAACGAACCTGATTACATAAAAAATAGTTTTTTCAATTACTTGAATATGGAGCGGTTGTGTTCATTAGAATAGAGCCGCTTTTTTATGCCTAAAATGTAGTTTTAAAATAGGAGTTTTGCAAATGTGGTGCAATTAACATAAACCAAAAACGCTATTAACCTAAATATCAGATTAATAGCGTATTAGAAGGTTGTCTTACTAAGATTCGAACTTAGACAGGCAGATCCAGAAACTGCAGTGCTACCATTACACCATAAGACAATGATTGAGAATAAAAAATGTAAGAGAAAAAACAACGGTTGAAATTCAGGGGTGAATTTCAACCGTTATGATTTTGTTGTCTCACCAAGACTCGAACTTGGTCAGGCAGAACCAAAAACTGCAGTGCTACCATTACACCATGAGACAAGCAATGTGCTAATTTTCAAAAGCGGTGCAAAGATACGATTGTTTTTTGTTTTTTCAAAATTTTACGAGAAAATAATTCAGCAATCCTATGCTTCTTCGGCAATAAGGAGATAATAATTTTTTTTACCTTTTTGTGCTAATAAATATTTTCCGCTAAGTAAATCGTGTGTTGTAATTGTTAATTCCTGATTCTCAATCTTTTCTTTATTCAGGCTAACACCACCCGCTTGAACCATTTTGCGCATTTCGCCTTTAGAGGGAAATACAGGAGCTTCATCGACTAACAATTCAATAGCTTTGACACCCTTGTCGAAAACAGATTTGGCTACTTTAAACTGTGGAACGCCATCGAAAACAGCTAATAAAGTATCTTCATCTAATTTTTTTAAAGCTTCGGATGTAGCATTTCCGAACAAAATACCCGATGCTTCCATAGCAGCCTTGTAGTGGTTTTCGCCATGTACTAAAATGGTAACCTCCTGCGCTAAACGTTTTTGAAGAATACGCTGGTGTGGGGCTTCGCTATGTGCTGCAATGAGTTGAGTAATTTCTTCTTTTGATATAGATGTGAAAATCTTAATATATTTTTCGGCATCAGCATCACTTACATTCAACCAAAATTGACAAAATTTGTAAGGAGAAGTGTATCGGCGGTCGAGCCATACATTGCCACTTTCGGTTTTGCCAAATTTTCCTCCATCGGCTTTGGTAATAAGCGGACACACCAATGCAAAAGCTTCGCTGTCAGTTTTACGGCGAATAAGTTCAGTGCCGGTAGTGATATTGCCCCATTGATCGGAACCACCCATTTGCAATTTGCAATTTTTATGTTGGTTGAGCCACATAAAATCGTATCCTTGAAGCAGTTGATACGAAAATTCAGTGAACGACATACCCACATTCGAGTCGTTGCTCAAACGTTTTTTAACCGATTCCTTCGCCATCATGTAATTAACGGTTATGTGTTTTCCAATATCGCGAATAAATTCTAAGAATGAATAACCTTTCATCCAATCGTAGTTATTTACTAGTTCGGCAGCATTGGGTGCATCACTTTCAAAATCGAGAAATCGAGACAATTGTTCTTTTATGCACTCCTGATTGTGGCGCAGTGCAGCTTCGTCAAGGAGATTTCGTTCGGCCGATTTGCCCGATGGGTCGCCTATCATACCTGTGGCACCTCCAATCAAAGCAATGGGTTTGTGACCCGCTTGTTGAAAATGACGAAGCATCATGACACCTACTAAATGCCCAATGTGTAAAGAATCGGCAGTAGGATCAATGCCCACATAAGCAACTGTCATTTCCTTTTCTAATTGTTCCTTAGTGCCTGGCATCATGGTGTGAATCATGCCACGCCATTCAAGTTCTTCAATAAAATTCATGCTGTTTTGTTTTACTTTTTTTTCGGAATGCAAAGATACAACAAAAAAAGAAAGAGGCATTATTTTAAAGTGATGACCTGTATATTTTGAAAAAATATGTATTTTTGTAGCTCACTTCTTCTGAAAAATTAATTAAAAACGACAAACAAACTTTGACACACAAGAAAATTGAAAATCAAGGTAGTGATTATTTACATGTGGCTCCATTTAACAATTAAAAATCTATTAAAACAAATGAAATACCTAAAAAATACATTGCTGATTTTGTTTTTTTTATCGCTTACTCCTATTAATAGCCATGCCATAACCAAGTATTATTTTTATGTGCAATTCTCGGATAAGAACAACACAACTTATTCACTTTCAAATCCATCGGCTTTTTTATCTGCTCGTGCTATTGCTCGGCGTGCAAGTTTTAATATTGCCATCGACTCCACCGATTTGCCCGTAAACACAGCTTACATGACGCCAATTGCCAATTTTGGAATTTCAATACATTGTGTGAGTAAATGGATGAATGGCGTTACAGTTCTACTTGCTGACTCGTCGCTCATGCAGCAAGTTAGGTTAATGCCTTTTGTAAAAAAAGTAACTTACACCGGCTTGGCAAATGGTGTGCAGGCATCGCCCAAACGAGTGAAAAGTGAACCAAGCACCTTTGCTTATGGCAATGCTGCAACACAAATTAATCAGCTGAACGGTAATTATTTGCACAATGCTGGCTACACGGGTAGCTCCATGCAAATTGCTGTACTCGATGCAGGTTTTTTGAATGTAAACACAAATGTTGGCTTTGATAGCCTGCGTTTACAAAATAGATTACTGGGTGTAAAAAATATTGCTGTTCCTAACTCTGACGTATATACCCTTGATTATCATGGAGCTAACGTATTATCAATTCTTACAGGCAATCTTCCAAATCAATATATGGGTGCAGCTCCTCACGCTTCTTATTGGTTGATACGAACAGAGTATTCGCCCACCGAATATGAAGTTGAAACTGACTTTTGGGTTGCGGGCATTGAATTTGCCGACAGCGTAGGCGTCGATGCCGTGAACTCATCGTTGGGATATACAACTTTTGACGATGCCAGTATGAATTACACGTACAGCAATATGAATGGCAGTTTTTCGCGCGCCAGTAGTGCAGCCACATTAGCTGCTAACAAGGGCATTTTAGTTTGTAATAGTGCGGGCAACGAGGGTAATAGCGCTTGGCATTATATTGGTGTGCCGGCAGATGCACCCGGAATTGTTGCCGTAGGTGCTGCCACATCCACTGGCGAGGCTAGTACGTTTACTTCGTATGGTCCGAGCGCTGATAATCGTGTGAAACCTGAAATAGCTGGCATGGGAACATCTACGGCGTTGATAAACTCTTCTGGAAGTATATCAGTAGGCAATGGAACCTCGTATGCCTCACCATTGGTTTGCGGTTTGATGACCTGTTTTTTGCAGTATGCAAAAACAAATTACAGCAACGTTAGCATTGCCAATGTAATTGATATAGCCGAACGGTCGGCAAATTTGTACGCAACACCAAGTAATCGGTTGGGCTATGGGCTACCAAATTTTCAAACTGCATGTGCCTATTTAACAACAAAACTCCCTCACATTGACACTGATAAATCTTGGATAACTTATTACGACAGAAACTCTAAACAACTAATTATCAGCAGGCTTGGAATAAAAAATACAACTATTAATTTGTACAATTCAGCAGGTTTGCTCGTTTACTCGATACATAGCAATGGCAACCAAACACAAACAATCCCAACCGAAAATTTCCAATTGGGATTGTATATTCTGAAAATAAGCAGTACCAACTACTGCAAAACTAAAAAAACAATACTGAACTAAAAATTCAGCTCATCCACTTTCAAAGCAATTTTTCCTTTAACATTGGCATTGAGTCTTACTGCTCCGGGTACTAAGGTTACGCTTTGCACATTCATGCTATTCAGTTTGCCGATTAATGTGATGCCATCATAAATTTTATAATTTGACAAGGTTTTGTTGGCATCAGCTTTTAATTCGTCTAATTCTTGTTTAACCGAGTAAGTTAAATAAGGAGTTATTTTTTTTATTATCATGCCATTTAGCAACCAATTTGCCGATTTAGCTAAAACGTTTTTTGTTTGCATATCAAAGGACGGATTTTCTACTTCAATCGCTATTTTTTCGGCATTATAGACTAAGTTTCCCGTAAAATAGATACGTCCTTTGATAGAACCAATCACGTCAGCCATAAAAACGGGTTTGCCTTCGCTGCCAAAAAGCGACAAGTCAGTAATGGTAATTGTTTTTTTGCCTTCGCTGAAAGTTTTATTCACTAATTGTGCTTTTGCCATTTCCGAAATTTTAGCGTAGGTAGCATCTGCAGCAATGTTCAAATTAAAATCTTGTGCTGTTCGCTGTGCTAATTTAAAAGCGGGTAAAGGTGTTGCTTTGTTTTCGTTTGGTTTAGCTCCCATATACGATTCGATGAGCGCACTAAGTGCTATGGATATATTCAGTTTTTGACCAATAGTTTGAAATGGAGAAATGTAAAGGTCTTTTGGCGTAATACGCACCCATAAATTGTTAGCTTCATTTACTTGCATCGGTTTTTGTGTTTCATTCCAAGCCATGCTAACATACTTTTTTATGTCAACCATTTGCTGCAAAGTGGCGTCTATTTGGTCTGAAATAAGTTGTTCGCTTTTGCTCAAAGCCAAATTTGCCAATGGGGTAACAGGTACTTGAACACCCACCACATTAAGCTTTGGAGTTTCAATCCATTGAAAGCCCGATGAGGCTGTTTTAGAAACCAATTTCCAGTTTTTATCTATCTCAATAGTTGTTTTGTAGGTTAAAGCCAGGCTTCCGTTAGCTTCATAATTATCACCTATCGTGATGCCAAATTTTTGTACATTCCAAGCAAATCGAGTCCATAGTTTGAGTGGAACCCGATATTCAATCACATTATTTTTTATTGAAAAAGTAAAGTTTTGAGCCTTCCATATTTTTACACTTAAATCCTGATTATTAATTTTATCACCATCAAAAAGCAATCCAGTCATTTTTTTATTGACCGTATTCTGCAACTTTTGAATGTCGATAGACACTTGTAGCGGTAACTCAGAGCTTGCCGGTGCCAAGTTTGTGGGGATGTACGATTCGCGAGGTTTTTCTATTTGCAAAGTTTTGCAAGCTTCAAATGTAAAAACCAGAAACCCCAGCAAAGAAAACCTTAAAATGCTGATTTTGATAGAGTTTTTTTTTAACATTGTAATTTTAATTTTTATTCAGTGGTGAAATTATTTTTTCTGGGGTGCAAAATTACATATTATTTTTTTAACTCGCACGTTTATTATTCAAAAGTAAAGCAACAGCTTCTTGCATAGAGCCTGCTTTGGTTACTGCCCCGGCATTTACAAAAAAGATTTCATCAGCATTTTCAATTGTATTGAGACGGTGAGCAATAATAATTTGAATAGTCGATTTAGGTAGTTTTCGCAATATCTCGTCTAAAAGTTGCTCCGTAACGGTGTCGATATTAGCAGTAGCTTCATCCAAAATGAGCAAGTCGGGGCGACGTATCACAGCGCGTATGAAAGCAATCATTTGTTTTTGACCTAAACTCATACCATCACCACTGACGTTAATGATCGAGTCCAAACCTCCATCAAATCGTTCCAAAAGTCCTTCCAATCCGACTTCTTTCATTTCGGCAATCAACTCTTCGTTGCTAAGAGGTTCAAAGCAAGCATTTCCGTATAAAATGTTGTCGCGCAAGGTGCCACTAAACAAGATAGGTTCTTGCAAAATAAACCCTATTTTGGCAGTTCGCTGTTCGGGCTTGTAGCATCGCAGGTCGGTTCCATTTAGCAGAATTTGTCCTTCGGAAGGGTCGTAGAGACGTGCCATAAGCGATGCCGTGGTGGTTTTTCCACCACCCGTAGGACCTACCAGCGCATAACTTTTGCCACGTTCTAAATTAATATTCACATGTTCCAAAATATTCACTCCAGGAGTATAAGCAAACGACACATCACGCAACGACATAAAACAACAAGTTTTTTCAGGTGTTATGTTTTCCATAATTTCCAAATTGCTCTCCAGATCCAAAATTTGTGCAATGCGGTCCCATCCAGCCAGGGCAGTTTGCAAGTTTGCCCACAATACAGCTATTTGTCGGAGTGGATTGTAAAACTGCGTGATATAAGCCAAGAAACTAATGAGTAAACCCACTGTAAACACGCCCATACTAATTAAATAAATTCCATAAGCCAACACTATCATTTGCCCCATAGCTGCCGAAAAAGTGTAAACTGGCGTAAATGCATTGTTAGCAATACCTGCTTTGATAGCGGTTTTGTAATTATCGGTATTCGCCTCATCAAATTTTTTCCGAAAATAATCCCTGCGGTTAAATGCTACAATAACTTTAAAATTATTCAGGCTTTCTTGAATTTCGGCACTCAGATTGCCTGTGCTTTTCATATTGTTAGTATTCTGATTTTTCACCCAAGGCGATACGGCTCGGGTAAAAACAAACAAGATGGCAGCGGGTATCAATGCAGCCAAAGCTAATTTGTAATTGATAGAAAGTAAAAAAATACCTGCTCCTATCATGGTGAAAATACTATTTGCAAACTGCACAAGCGATTGCGAAAAAAACTGATTTATTTTGTCGGTGTCGTTGTTTACGCGCGAAATCAAATCACCAGCTTTGTTTTGGTTAAAAAAATCGATGGGCAAGGATTGAAGCTTTTCGAAAACGGTATTTCGCAAATTAAAAAGCATGCGTTGCCCAACTTTTCCCATAAGCTGAGTTTGTACATAACCGCTCATCAACACAACAGCATATATGCAAAACAAGATTATTCCGTAGCGTACAATGCCATCATATTGTTTTGTAACAATATAGTTATCAACAGTATGACCTATTATGTATGGTCCTATAAGGTTTAATACCGAATTTGTAAAAATAAAAAGCATAGCTATTAGTAATGCTTTTTTTTCATTACCAATCAGTGCTATTAATTTTTTTAAAATACTAACCTTGCTTTTTTTTGCAGCTGCAGTACCTTTCTGTGTGCTATTCAAATTGTAATTCACAGTTTTATTTCGCTTATTAATGTCGTTTATAATATTTTATTTTTCAATCTGATTTGTGCTTCGTTGCGAATTATAAATTTGCACATATTCGGTGCTTTCCTTCATCAGCTTATCATGTGTGCCCGTTGCTAGCACCTCCCCTTCTTCCAACAGTATTACTTGTTCGTAATCAGTAACCGAAGCTACTTTCTGAGTAATTGCTAACAAAGTTATATCGGGATAGTTAGCTTGTAGATTCGCTAAAATTTTTTGCTCTGTGTTTGAGTCCACACGCGCTGTGAAGTCGTCCAATAGAAGTATTTGAGGGTTTAATGCCAAGGCGCGTGCCAGCATGATGCGTTGTTTCTGTCCGCCAGAGAGACTGGTACCTCGCTCGCTTATTATAGTGTTGATTCCTTGAGGTAATGCATCAATAAAATCGTCCAACTCGGCTGTTTTTATGGCTTTTTGCAGCATGGCATCGGTTACGTTTTCGTTAAATGCAATATTTTCCTTTACGCTCAAGTTGAACATGACGCTGTCCTGAAAAACAAAACCAATTTGCTGTTGCATGCTTGTTTTGTCATAACTATCAATAGGCAATCCATCCAAAAGAACTTCGCCTTTGTTTGGCGTTAAAAGCCCTGTAAGTAAATATAATAACTGTGTTTTTCCAGCTGCAGTAGGTCCAATAATAGCACTTCGTGTTCCCGCTTTTATTTCAAATGATACGTTTTTTAGTACTGGTTTTGCGCCATAATACACTTCTACGTTTCGGAATGAAATATCACCAAGCAACTTACCTCCATTTTCCCCATCTACAGTATTTAGCTCGGAATCAAGCACTTGTTTTATTCTCGCATAAGCTACCGAAGCTTGAGCCACAAAATTGCTAATAAATCCAATCACAATGATAGGAAAAATCAAAATTGCCAAATAAGAACTGAATGCAGCAAAGTCGCCCAAACTCATGGCATTGGTAATCACAAAATGACCACCCAACACCAAAATAACCAAAGCTGCCAAGTTTCCTACAAAAACAACGATAGGAATAAGAGTCGCAAAAAGTTTTACGATACTCATGCCATTATTTCTTATATCGGTATTCACTTCCATAAACTTACGATATTCCATGGTTTGCGAATTTAAAACACGCACCAATGCAGCTCCCACAATGTTTTCATTAATAACTTTATTGAGGCGATCGACCAATTCCCTGCTTCGTTTGAAAAAAGCACCTAATTTCTTGAACACAAACATAAAAGCACTGATAATAATTGGTATTATAACAAGGACAACAAGTGCCAACTTCCAATTAATTGATAACAATAATATGCTTGCACCTATAATAATGAATATGGACGAAGCTAACGATACAATAGCTATGGAAACAAAAACTTTTATTGAATCAACATCAGAAGTGAGGTTGGTAAGCAGTTTGGATGGATTCGATTGTAGCATATAGGCATAGCTTTGCCGGCTGATTTTGTCGGCTAACTTCGTTCGAATGTCGCGTGCTACTCGCTCCGAGGCGTAGGTTTGAACAAGACCTTGCAGCAACGTAAAGATAAAAATAACCAAGCCAGCAGAGCCAAATTGCACAAGCATAGTTTTGTAACTAAAAGTGCCCGCTACATAGCTATCTATGCTGTGCGAAATGATTTTGGGTAATACCAAATTCACGCCATTGCTTAACAAGGCAAAAAGTATCAAACCAAAAATCATTAATTTATAGGGAACTACTACTTCAAATACATTTGCGCGTGGTGGACGTGTGCCTTTCGCTAATTTACCTTCTTTTTTTGACATTGATAATTTATTTGAACAAAAATATTGACAAACTCAAAATTTCAAACACATTTCACATCATAAAGTTGCAACTTGGAGATGTGCATTTAATTACTTTTAATACAAAAAGCCTCTGAATAATTATTTTCAGAGGCTTTTGTGTTAATTTTATTCTACGATAAATTTATGCCGAATATTTTTATTTCCAGCTTTTAAGTCAATAAGATAAATGTCTGGGCTCAAATTATCAACTGCGATGGTTTTGTCCGTGTTTACCATTCCGGTTTGTATAGCCTGTGCTTGCAGCGAATAAATTATGTAATACAGTGGCATCGTGTCGCTTTCAACATAGATTTTTTTGTTTCCTGAACGATAACTAATTTTAAAATTCAAAACCGTATTTTCAATCTTTGCCGAAGTCTTACTCCAAGGCAAACCTTTGCTATTTCCCCAAATATATTCAGCCAAAGACGGATAATCAATGTATGGATTGCGGTTTTTTTGTATGCCATACACAGCGTTGTTACGCTTCAACTCTTTGCTGCTTACCGGATCTAAACGATGCCATTTGAGCAACAATGCTATTGTCCATTTTGTGAAAGCAGGAAATTTACTGCCATCGAGATGAACCGAGTTCCACGTTGAAATATTGTCTTCATAAGCTGTAACCATATAAAAGTAGCCGCGTGCTAAGTCACCTTTGAGGGAATCAGTTGGCTCAAACACGATGCCAGTGTAACCTGGAAACGAACAACTCCCCAACTTTGAATAGTTATTGTTGGAGGTATAACTTGTAGTGCCAACTTCGCCAAAAGGATAATTGCTTCGCTTTCCATTGACGTATCCATCCGAAGGATATAAATGAAACAAATCCGAATACATTGGCTTGCCGTCCTTGAACCAACTCTTTGGAAATGAATGCTCGCGGTTGTAACAACTACCTTCGCCCGAATAGTTGCCACATTGATTAGTGCCAAAAACATAATTGGTAGTACTGGAATAAATATCCCATACTTTTCCATCAGCTCTTTTGTCGGTAGTTTGAAAATCTGTCCATAAATCGCTGTAACTTCGTTCGGTATGTGCTGATATTTTATTATACAAGGCAGTTTTTAAGGTAGCATCAGCCTTTCCTTGCGCATCGATGTAGTAATTGTTAGGTATTTGACCAAAAACAGCTACTGAAAAGAAGCAAAGTAAGGATATTTGTATAAAATTCTTTGTCATTATCATTTTTAAGTGGTTTTACTTATTTATTCTCTATTGTTTTTCGCCGACAAAAGTACAAAAACTAAATAAAAATGAAGAATTGACGCTATCTAAATCATCTTAAAACCAAGTTTTGTCGAATAAATATGTTTTATAACATGTATTTTTGGCTTTTCAAACAAAACAATCTGTTAAATGTAATGTTTTTGTAATATATATTATCAACGCCCTAATTTATAGTAAATCAACAATTTGAACATTTTTACGCCTTGTTGCGATTGTTAAATATTAGGGGCACGAGTAAATTTACAGCAAAAAGATGCGAAAAACATGTTGTAAAACATATATCTTTGCATCGTCAAACAGAAACAAAATGTTATGACAAAGTTATTTCAATAGAGAGTAACTTAAAACAAAAGATTGTGTCTTATTAAATTAAAGTTTAGGTATTAATTTTTTAAAAATTAAAAGGTATGAAAAAGATTATTTTATCCGCATTATTAATGTTAGCTGTTTACGGAAACTCATCGGCAATGAACCTCAATGATTATAAAGTATTCAGCAAATTGAACAACGAAACGACATTACGCTCACTTGTACGCTACTTGGGCGCTGACGAAGACCAAAAAGAACAACTTCGTTATTTGTTCGAATTAACCGACTACAAAGTAAGCAAAGCTGTAAGCAAAGAAGACGAAGTGGCTGCCGAAAGCGCCTTGTACTTTAACTTGGGTAATGCTAAGCTTGTATTGTCCGAATTACAATACAAAAAGTATTTGGTGGTGTTGAACCTAACGGTAAACGGTAACGACGAAATACTGTTGGCTGACAATTAACTAGTTTCGTTATCTATACAAAAAGAGGCTGCTCATAACTGAACAGCCTCTTTTTTTATTAGTTTATACCAATTGATCAGAAGTAAACGCTTTGGGCAATGGACGTAAATTGTATTGCGAAGCCATGATTTCGCCATAAGCCCCTGCCGAGCGCAAAGCAATGATATCGCCACGTTTGGTTTGGTTCATGCTGTAATCTTTCACAAAAGTGTCCGACGATTCGCAAATTGGACCAACTACATCATACACTTCATCAGGCAATTCAGAGTTTAAGTTTTCGATGCGATGATAGGCTTGATACAAAGCTGGGCGAATAAGTTCGGTAAAACCAGCATCAAGTATCACAAATTTTTTGGTAGTTCCTTCTTTGACGTATAATACCTTAGAAATTAAACTTCCACATTGAGCAACAACTGCTCTACCGAGTTCAAAATGCAAAGTTTGATGCGGACGAAGTTCCAAATGTTCGCGATATACTTTAAAGAAGCCATCGAAATCGGGAATTGGGAAATGATTTGGGTGCTCGTAATTAATACCCAAACCACCACCCACATTAATAACAGAAAGGGTGATATTTTTAGAGTCGAAAAACTCCTGAATTTCATTAACGCGAACACAAAGCGCTTGAAACGAACTCATATCCGTAATCTGCGAACCTATATGAAAATGAATACCAATCAATTTTATTTGTGGCAGCGTAACAACCAAATCGGTTACTTTTTCTAATTCGGACATGTTGATGCCAAATTTATTTTCGCTCAGCCCAGTTGTAATATAATGATGGGTATGTGCACTCACATTCGGATTAATGCGTAAGGCAATTTGAGCTGTCTTCCCTTTAGCAGCCGCCAATTCGTTTATCACAATTAATTCGGGAATAGACTCTACATTGAAGCAAAAAATATCGTTTTCTAAACCCAAATTTATTTCCCAATCGGCTTTACCAACGCCGGCAAAAACTATTTTCGATGCCGGAATACCAGCATCAAGAGCCGCTTTTACTTCGCCACCGCTCACACAGTCGGCGCCCAAACTTGCTTGCTGAATGCATGCCAACACACTGGAGTTAACATTAGCCTTCATAGCGTAATGCACGTCAAAATTAGCTTTACTGCTTTGCGTCTTTATTTCGGAAATTGTAGCCCGGAGCAAATCTAAATCGTAATAATAAAACGGGGTTTCTATATCTTTAAACTTATCGGAAGGATAGTTTGCTTTTGTCATTCTCTTATACTTTATGAACTTTAAAAATTTACTAACTTTAAAACTGTATAACCCAAATTCGTCGCTTTTCTAACTAAAAAGCCCTTTGCTTAATGCCATCAATGCTGGTTTTTTATCCACAGCTTTGATTAGAAATGAAATGTTGTAATTGCTTCCACCATACGAAATCATCCGAATAGGAATTTCTTTGAGTGCATCTACGGCTTTTGCCTGAAAACCAATGTTTTGACTTGGCAAATCGCCCACGACACAAATAATGACCATGTCTTTATCAACGCTTACAGTACCTAATTTTTTCAAACTGTTCAGTATTTCGTCCAAGCGTTTGGTGTTATCAATGGTTATCGAAACGCCTACCTCAGAGGTAGTAATCATATCAATAGCCGTTTGGTACGATTCAAAAATTTCAAACACTTTACGCATAAAGCCATGCGCTAAAAGCATTCTGCCTGATTTGATTTTGATAGCCGTGATGCCATCTTTTGCCGCAACAGCTTGGAGCGAACCTTTTTTGCTTTGCATGGAAATGAGTGTCCCCGCAGCTTGTGGTTGCATAGTGTTGAGTAGTCGCACCGGGATATTGTTCAATTTGGCAGGCAATATACAAGTAGGGTGTAAAATCTTAGCACCGAAATAAGCCAACTCGGCAGCCTCTTCAAAATGCAGAAATGGTACTGGCTGCGTGCCCTCCACAAAGCGAGGATCGTTGTTGTGCATACCATCTATATCCGTCCAAATTTGTATTTCATCGGCTTTAACGGCAGCACCTATCAAGGACGCACTGTAATCACTTCCACCACGCTGAAGGTTATCAATTTCGCCGTAAAAGTTACGGCAAATATAGCCTTGCGTTATGTAGATTGTTTTGTCGGGGTGAGCGGCTAATAGCTTTTCAATATTTTCGGCAATGAAAGCAGTGTCTGGCTCCGCATTTTTGTCAATGCGCATAAATTCCAGTGCTGGAAGAAGGGCTACGTTCTCGCCTTGCTCGAGTAAATAATAATGAAATAAGTTTGTGGACAAAATTTCTCCTTGAGCTAAAATAGCCCGTTCTTCGAACAGAGTAAATACTGATTTTGAAAACGAGCGCAAGTAATCAAAAATTGATTTTATTGTTTTTATAGCTTCCTCCCTGTAAATTTTGTTTTTGTACAAGGAATCAACTACATCTAAATATTTCTGCTCCAGTAAATTAATTTTCTCTAAAGCACCCGAACTATTCATTTTGTAAAAATAGTCAGCTATTTCTACCAAATTATTCGTAGTGCCCGACATAGCCGAAAGAACTACAATTTTTTCGTTACCGTCGCAAATTAATTTTGCAACATCTTTCATTCGCAATGCAGAACCTACGGATGTTCCACCGAATTTTAATACTTTCATTTTTTTATGTGTATATTTTGGACTGCAAAAGTAATATTTTTTATCGGTTTTTTACTTGTTTGTTTAACTGATTGTGTTACATTTGCAAAAAAAATGCTCAAAACTGCATGCTCAAAAAGCTAATTTTTCCATTTCTAATTGCACTCAACATTTCCTTTCAGGGGTTTGCTTTAGACTCCTACATCCGTATCAATCAGTTGGGATACACGCCCCATAGTTTGAAACGTGCTGTTTTGCTAAGCGAATCAGATGTTTCAGTAACCCGTTTTAGCGTGCACGATGCACTAACCTACGAAAAGTTAGGCGAATATAATTCCATTCGCACTTTTGGTGCTTTTGAAAAATACAAAGCGGTATTCATCCTCGATTTTTCTGCTTTTACAACCACTGGAGCTTTTTATCTCAAAACCGAACATTGTTTTTCGCCAACAATTTTTATTGCCAACAAGGTGTATCAACATACGGCAGATTTTATGCTTAACTTTTTGCGTCAGCAACGTTGTGGGTACAATCCAGTACTTAATAATTATTGTCATCAAAACGATGGCATACCATTTTCGCTCATAAAACCCGTAGAAATACCCAATACAAAAAAAATATCGAAACAAAAATCGAAAATAATACTACCTCCACCTCCTGTAAGTTCCGATTTTATGGGCGGTTGGCATGATGCGTCATCACATATTAAGTACGGCGCTACCTCTGCTGGGGCTATTTTTCAATTATTGTATGCTTATCGGATGAATAGCCTTGCATTTCAAGATAACTACGATGCAAATGGCTTGGCATTTGCAAATAAAATTCCGGATGTATTGGATGAAGCAAAGTGGGGTTTGGAATGGCTTCTGAAAATGTATCCTGATGACGACAAGCTTTACATTCAGGTTGGCGACAATCGTGAAAAAGATAGTTTAACGCTGCCCGCAAACGATATGACAGATTATGGTTGGGGCAAAGGGGCAGAACGACCCGTATATAATGCCTCTGGAGTGCCCGATGGTGGCGCTGCACGAAACAAAAATAATGGTGTTGCTTCGATAGCCGGAAAATATGCGGCTGCCTTTGCATTAGGCTCCGATTTGCTACGCGCTTATTACCCCACCTTTGCCGATGTGCTTGAAAAAAAAGCTTACAAATTATATGCCTACGGCATGCAGCTACCCGGCGTTTGTCAATCTATATCTCTTAGTGATAAAACTACTTACGATGAGCATAACTGGACTGACGACATGCAACTTGCTGCCACACAACTATACCAACTGAGCTTCGATTCAAAATATCTTTCCGATGCATCCAACTTTGGACGCATGGAGCCTGTCAGTCCGTGGCTATTTGCCGATACAGTATCACGCTATCAGTGGTTCCCACTCACCAACTATGCTCATTATGTACTTGCCAACTCGGAAAAACCTGAATTGAAAAACGAATTTTTGCAAAACATTAAATTTGGTTTGAAACGTGCTGCCCTGAGGCAACAGGATAATCCTTTTGGTGTTGGCGTTCCTATGTTTTGGAATTCAAATAGCTATGTGGCTTCATTGGCAACGCAGTGTAATTTGTATCGCCGATATGCTGCCGACAGCACTTTTCTGAGCATGGAAACATCGCTTGTGGATTGGCTATTTGGTTGTAATCCGTGGGGCGTAAGTATGGTGGTAGATTTACCACATAATGCTAATACACCCAAAAATACGTATGCAGCACTGTGGCAAAAAGCCTACATAGAACCGCTTGGCGGCTTGGTGAGTGGACCTATCAAATCCAAATTATCATGGGCAGATTATGCCGATGAATTACATGCTAAAACAACAAACGAACCCAGCATTTACGCTTCTTCTTGCATGCTTTATTTATTAGCATCGAAGCAATTAGAATCCAATATTTCACAAAAAAATGTGAGTTACTTGCAAGGTGGTATCGTGCGAACAGATAGTTTAAAAAAACAGATTTGCTTGGTTTTTTCAGGTCACAATTTTACTGATGGACAAAAAAAAATAAGGAAAACATTAGATAAAAACAAAATTAGAGCATCATTCTTTGTCTCTGGCGATTTTTTAAGGAATAGCAAGAATAAAAGTTATATAAAATACCTCATCAAAAAACAGCACTATATCGGACCACATTCCGATAGCCATTTAGCCTACTGCTCAGCCGATAACAAGTCACAATTATTGGTTGATAGGAGGTTTTTCATGACCGACCTGCAGGACAATTACAAGGCGCTTGAACGATGGAAAATAAATAAAACGACAGCTAATTTTTTTGTACCACCCTTCGAGCTATACAACGACACTATTAGTACTTGGGCACAACAAGCCGGTATTCAATTGCTATGTTACACTCCAAAAACACATAGCTATGCCGACAATTCATTTCCCGAAATGCGCGAAAAATATTTTAGTAGTAACGAAATTTTTGATGAGATAGTAAAAGTTGAAGCAAGTGAATCGCTCAATGGGCATATCCTTTTGTTCCATTTGGGAACTGATCATCGCCGAACAGACAAATTTTATGCGCACTTAGAAAGTTTGGTAACAATGCTCAAGCAGAAAGGATATACCTTTGTGAGGGTAAATGATGCGATAGAGCAATGAGAGAAAAAAAAGAGAAAAAAAATAGTGTTCGTTGCCAGAACACTATCAGTAGCATGGGTGGAAAACGGGGCTCGAACCCGCGACCTTCGGAACCACAATCCGACGCTCTAACCAACTGAGCTATAACCACCATGTTTTGCGAGTGCAAAGATAGCACAGTGAATCGTTTTATGCAATACCTGCAAGAAAAAATGTGTTACTTTGATTAATTAGCATGGAATCAGAATTTTAAAATTAAAATATATGAATTTATACTTGTCAAATGATGTTTTAAATAGTCAAATTTTAGAAATTCGCCGAAAAATAAACCTCTCTAAAAATGGGGTCGTGGCTGATTCTATGTCAGACAAAGGGGTCGATTACAAGGCAAACTTTGGAGTTTCATTACCAGTTTTAAGAGAAATCGCATCGAATTATAGTGCCTCATACGATTTGGCTGAGCGCCTTTGGTTAATTGAAATGCGCGAAACGATGATTCTCTCCATCTTGTTGCAACCTGTGAAAGATTTAAGTTTCGAAAAAGCCCTGCAACGCATCCACACAGCCCGCCAATTAGAGTTACTGGAAATTTTGACCATGGTTTTATTGGCAAAAACAGATTTTGCTGTTGCATTGTCATTGCGTTGTATCGAAATGGAAGATGAGCACAATCGGACGGCAGGTTTTATGCTGGCAGCACGCGTGTATGTGCAAATCGATACAAAAACAGCTAACCAGCTTATTGACTTATGCGCTAAACAGGCAGTAACACAAAATTTTCAGCTTTACAATGCCATTGGTCTTTGCCTCGGACGTTTATGTCGGAAAGGTGGGGATATGGCAATTGCGATACGAAAGGTAGTAGCTAACTTTGAACAAGCCGAAAATCCATCGCAACAGTACATTGCTGATAAAGTAAAACAAGAGTTGGATTTTTTGAACAAATTGTAAGGAAAATCAACACAAAAGTTGTATTTTTGCATCTCTAAAAAAAATCAATATTGAATTTTGTGAAAGAAGAAACAACAATCGAATCAGTTCGAGAAATGTTTACGGCATTTTTAGAACAAAAAAAAATGCGTAAAACGCCCGAAAGATATGCTATTCTCGAAAAAATATATTTCAATGATTCTCATTTTGATGCCGAAACTCTTTTTGAAGATATGCAAAAAGAATATCGCGTCAGTTTGGCTACCATTTACAATACTATCGATTTGCTGCTCGATTGTAGTCTGATTGTAAAACATCCATTTGTAGGGAAAAAGGCTAAATACGAGAAAACGTTTTCCAAACTTGTTCACCATCATTTAATTTGCACAATTTGTGGCACAGTGAAAGAATTTTCTGATAAAAAAATGCGTAATTTAATTGAATCAAAATCATTCGCTACCTTTGAACCCTCCCATTATTCGCTCTATTTGTATGGCGTGTGCGCAAAATGTAAGGGAAAAAAGAAAAACTAAAAAATTTAAAGACAAAAAAATAAGATTAAAAGACAAAGATTAAAATATGAAAGCAGATGTTTTATTAGGCCTTCAATGGGGCGATGAAGGTAAAGGTAAAGTAGTAGATGTGCTAACACCTGATTACGATTTAGTTACGCGATTTCAGGGTGGACCGAACGCCGGTCATACCCTGGAGTTTGAAGGAAAAAAATTTGTTCTTCGCTCTATTCCATCTGGAATTTTTCAGGGCAACAAAGTCAATATTATAGGTAATGGCGTGGTGATTGATCCTGCGTTGTTTAAAGCTGAGATTGATGCGCTCGAAACATCGGGACATCCACTTACCGAACGACTCAAGATTTCAAAAAAAGCACATCTTATTTTGCCTACACACAGGCTACTGGATGCTTGTTATGAATCAGCAAAAGGAATTGACAAAATAGGTACTACGGGCAAAGGTATTGGACCTGCTTACACTGACAAAGTAAGCCGCAATGGCTTGCGCGTTGGCGACATACTTCACAATTTTGAGGAAAAATACAAAGAGGCTGTATCCAAACATGTAACCATACTCAAGCAGCACAATTTTAGCTACGAACTTGCCGAATTAGAAAAAGATTTTTTTGAAGGTATCGAAAAAATCAAAACATTTGAACTAATTGACAGTGAGCATTTTGTGAACGATGCACTTCGTAAAGGACGAAAAGTACTTGCCGAAGGCGCACAAGGTACGATGCTCGACATCGATTTTGGTTCGTACCCTTTTGTAACTTCTTCGAATACGATTTGCGCGGGTGCATGCACAGGTCTTGGCATTGCACCTGGTCGCATTGGCGAAGTGTATGGCATTTTCAAAGCGTATTGTACGCGCGTTGGCAGCGGTCCTTTTCCGACAGAGCTCTTTGACGAAACTGGCGATGCTATGCGCAAATTAGGTTTTGAGTTCGGCTCGGTTACAGGGCGTCCTCGTCGCTGTGGCTGGATCGATTTAGTGGCTTTGAAATATGCAGTTATGATTAACGGGGTAACCAAACTTATAATGATGAAGAGCGATGTAATGGATACATTTCAGACAATTAAAGCCTGCGTATCTTACAAAATTAATGGCGAGGAAACAGAACAATTTCCATTCGACATTGCTGAAGGAGCTGAACCCATTTATGTTGAATTAGCAGGCTGGCAAACCGATATGACTCAAATGCAATCGGAAGATGAATTTCCCGAAGAATTTAATACTTATCTGAATTTTTTAGAAGAGGAACTCGAGGTGCCTATCAAAATTGTATCGGTTGGTCCCGATCGCGCTCAAACAATTATTCGTTATCAGGATTAATAAGATTTCCCGAAGGTTTTTGTAATATTTGTTCGATACTATTATTTACTACTGGAATATCTTCTTGCTCTTCGATGCTATTGGAGTTACCACCACAAGAATACTGTATCTTCACTAAACTTTTTTTGGCTAATTCGGCATACAAATCTTGAAGTGATTTGTTCTCATTTTCAGGCTTATTTTCTGTTGTCATAATTTTATTTCTTACAAAACGCAAAAATACAACTTTGTAGCAAATCAACAATCAATTTTAAAAAAAATATGAAAGCTTCAATAAATAAAGAAAATAAAACTCAATTGCCTCAAAAGCCCAATAGACTAAAAGCCTATATACAAAAACACTGGTTTGTTTTTGCACTTATAGGTATAATAATCATACTAACTATTGGTTCGTATATACAAATAAAAATACATGAAAGTAAATCAGCATTGGAAAAGCAACTGTTGATAACAGATTACGAACAACGCATGGACAGCCTACAATCAGCAAATTTAGAACTTGTGAGCCGTGTTTTTGCTTGGTCGATACGAAGCGAAATGATGCGCCAAAATTTGGATCAGGTAAACCAATACTTCTCAGCTTTTGTGCAGCAGACAGGCATTGTCAAGGTGCAACTCATTAATGCTGCCAATGGCAAAGTTTTGGTTTCGAGCGATAAAAAAGATGAAGGAAACCTGATTTTAAATCCGGTTATTCTCGGTGCCAACAAGACTTTAGGTTTAGATGGAAATGGTTTTCGCAGCATTGTAAATCCAATTATGGGTTTGGAATCAAAGATAGGAATTTTAGTGATTGAATATAGGGGTATTACACATAAATAGTTTTCTATACCAGTTGAGATGCAAAAAATTAGAACAGGAATTGCCTCCTTTGGTTTATCGGGAAAGGTATTTCATGCGCCATTTATTCATGCCCACAAAGCATTTGAACTTACAGCAATTTGCGAACGCACTAAAAATGAAGTGCTCAAATCCTATCCTTATGTCAAAATTGTAAGAAGTTTCGACGAATTGCTTTCCGACACATCTATCGAACTTATAATTGTTAACACGCCCGACAGTACCCATTTCGAGTATTGTCGTGCGGCTCTCGAAGCGGGTAAGCATGTGATTGTTGAAAAACCTTTTGTATTTACTGTGGCCGAAGGCAAGGTGCTTATCCAATTAGCGGCTGACAAAAAGCGTCTGCTTACCGTATTTCAGAACCGACGTTGGGATGGCGATTTCATGACAATTCACGCATTAATACATCAAAATAAACTTGGTCGAATAGTAGAATTTCGTGCCGGATTTCAGCGTTACCGAACACAAATAGCAGATACATGGAAAGAACGCAACGAACGTTTTGTGGGTATCGTTTACAATCTTGGTCCCCATTTAGTAGATCAGGCAGTTTGTCTGTTTGGTAAGCCCACAAGCGTTTTTGCACAAATCAGGAAGCAACGTGAGGGTTCACAAATCGATGATTTTTTTCATATTATATTAATTTATAGTAATCTGCAAGTAACCCTTACAGCTGGCATGTTGATGAAAGAACCTACAGCCAGCTACGTGGTGCATGGCACACAAGGCTCCTTTGTAAAGTATGGCATCGACCCACAAGAAAATCAGCTTCGAGCAGGTATGCTACCGACTAATGATGCTTATGGATTTGATGTACCTACAAATTACGGAAAGTTAGTATTAGACCAAAATGGCAACACTGTAACGGAAACAATACAAACACATCGAGGTGATTACAGCTTGTATTTTGACGGTATAGCTCATAGCATACGCCAACAAATAGCTCCCGCCATATCACCGGAGGAAAACCTGATGGTAATTCGTATTCTGGAAGCAGCGTACGAAAGCAATGCTGAAAATAGGGTAATAAATATTTGAATAGAGCACAAGCACTATTATTTGGTTGGGCTTTTTATCGTAAACCTGAGAAATACAAAGCCAGTAATACCTGCTAAGACCGAAGCCACAAGAATAGCAATTTTTGAATTATTAACAACGTTGGTATCGTTAAATGCTAACAAAGTTATAAAAATAGACATTGTAAACCCGATACCAGCTAGCAAACCCGCTCCCAAAATATTTTTCCACTTCAAGTCATTGGGTAACGCACAAATTCCTAAAGCAGAAGCAACAAAAGCAAAAAGCCATATTCCAAGTGGTTTTCCGATAACTAATCCGGCAATAATACCCAAACTATTCATCTCTTGCAAACCATTCGCCCAATCCGTTCCCAAGGCAATACCTGTATTGGCTATGGCAAAAAGCGGAAGAATAAAAAATGCAACAGGCTTGTGTAAAAAATGTTGAAGTACATAAGAAGGCGATTTGTCGTTTCCCGTTCCAAATGGTACAGCAAAAGCCAACAAAACGCCTGTAATAGTAGCATGAACGCCCGAGTGCAACATAAAATACCACATGGCTATACCGCCAATTATATACGGTATTAACGAAAATACCTTGAGGCGATTCAATAAAAGTAATACGCTAAAAATACCCAAAGCAATAAATAAATTCAGGTAAGAGATAGAACTTGTGTAAAAAATGGCAATAACCAAAATAGCTCCCAAATCGTCGATAACTGCCAAAGCTGTTAGAAACACCTTAAGCGAAAGCGGCACACGATTGCCTAATAACGATAAAATACCAATTGCGAAAGCAATATCAGTAGCCATTGGAATGCCTGCGCCCTGCTGTGTCGATGTGCCAAAATTTAGCATTAAGAATAATCCTGCAGGCACTAACATGCCACCTAAAGCCGAAATAATAGGAAGTGAGGCACTTTTTATATTGGACAATTCGCCTTTGTAAATCTCGCGTTCCAGTTCAAGCCCAATGAGTAGAAAAAAAATAGTCATCAAGCCGTCATTTATCCAATGTACCAAACTATGACCACCCAAATCAGTGCTCCAAAACTGTATGTAGCCTTGCTGCCAAGTAGAATTGGCTATTACAAGCGAAATTAAAGTAGCATACACTAAAATAACTCCACCAGCCTTTTCACTGTCAAAAAACTCTTTAAAAAGTTGTGTCGGAATAATTTTTTTAATATTTCTCACCATAGTTTATTTGTGTATGTAAATTAGTAAAAATCAAACATTGATTCGTTAGCTTTTGTTCAGCATATAGCCAAACAGGATTTACTTTTGACAATATATTAAAAAAGGACATCGATGAATGGGATTCTTAGCACCGAAATTTCAGAAATCATTTTTTCTATTTAACGAGAAAGGGAGTTGATGCCCAAAGTATAAATCCTATTTACTATATTTGCACTCTCAACGATTCACAAATTTGTTCTCGCTGAGCCAATTTGAACCATCAATAAACTGTTTATCAGCACAAAGCAAAAACTATAACAAATTCATAAACCAATCGGTATGTCCAAAATTAGCTTAATCATTCAGCGAGAATATCGCACACGGGTAATGAAAAAATCATTTATCCTGCTAACTTTTTTAACTCCCATTTTATTTGTAGGTATGGTATCGCTTATCGTTTTTTTGGGCACAATTAAAGATGACAAAATAAACAATATTGTCGTTGTGGACAAAACAGGGCTGTACCAGAGCGTACTCAAAGACAACGATTCCTACCACTTCCAATTTTCAAATGTATCGGTAGATAGTTTGAAAAAAACTAAAGACAGTGAATTTGCAGCCTTACTTTATATCACCGACGACTTGAAAACTGACTCCACAGCCGCTTCGTTGTACTCCGAAAAGCAAGTCAATTTAGAGCTAAAAACCTATATTGCAGGCTTGTTAAACAATTACATCGTGGCTCAAAAATTAGCTGCCTACAACATTCCAAACCTCAAAGAAATGGTCGAAAAATCGAACACCGACATCGACCTCAAAACCATTAAATGGAGCAAAGATGGCAAAGATAAAGAAGCGTCCGCCGAACTTGCCTTAGCTATAGGCATGCTCACGGCATTCATAATTTACATGTTTATCGTTATTTACGGCGCTCAAGTGATGCAAGGTGTGGTGCAAGAAAAAACAAATCGAATTGTGGAAGTCATGATATCATCGGTAAAACCTTTTGAGCTTATGATGGGAAAAATTGTAGGAATCGCATTGGTTGGTCTTACACAATTCCTGATGTGGGTGCTGCTCACGGTAACTATTACTTTCGGGCTTTCTAAGGCTTTTACAAAAGACATAGATATGGAAAAAATTCAACATTTGCAACAGCTTAGTCAACCCGGAATGCAAGCCATGCAAACAGCCCCAAGCAATGAAATAAACGGGAAAGTAGCCGACTTTCTGACAGCCGTAAACGGGCTTGATTTTATCCAAATCTTGGTGCTATTTATCATCTATTTTTTGGGTGGTTATTTACTGTACGCATCGCTATTTGCAGCTATTGGGTCTGCTGTGGATAACGAAACAGATACACAGCAATTCTCTTTACCCATCATGCTGCCCATTGTTTTTGCTATTTACGCAGGCATTTTTAGTGCCGAAAATCCCGATGGACCACTGGCTTTTTGGTGTTCCATGATACCATTCACATCACCCATCGTGATGATGGTACGCTTACCTTTCGACGTTCCAATATGGCAAATTGCTTTATCAATCAGCATCTTAATCGTTTCGTTTATTGGCACAACCTGGATGGCGGGCAAAATATACCGCACAGGAATACTGATGTATGGCAAAAAAGTTAGCTGGAAAGAAATGTGGAAATGGCTCCGATATTAAGACTCAAAAAAAACCGTATTATTTATCCAACTCTTTACATGCTTTGTAAATATTTTCGACTAAAATAGGCAGTTTTGATGCAGGAACTGCCGAAAATGCCAAGCGAAGGACATTGCCTAACACAATGACACCAGTGCTATATTTTTCCAACAAATGTTTCCGAAGATCCTCGGCTTTCAATCCTTTTTTGGGTTCTACGCACATAAAATAGCCCGAATTGAATGGAAGTGCAGCAAAATATTCGGCATACTCAGGGCGTGACAGAGCCACTTTTAAGCAATCATAACGGCTTTTTAAAAGGTCGTATTTTTCTTTCTTGGATGCCTCATAGGTTGGTGCAGTATAAACTTTGAGCAGCAACGATTGCGAAAGCTGACTAATATTAGATATATTTCCGCGTACAGCGCCTGCAGTTTTATTTTCGAGTGCTTCGTAAACGGCAGTTGTTGCACCTTTGATAGCATAAGTCATAAAACCAACGCGGAAACCCCACACATAATCCTCTTTGGTAGCACCATCCAATTTGAGAGCGAGTACGTTTTCGGAAAGATTAGCCAATTGTGTAAAGATAGACTCCATGTAAACCCCTTTTTCGTAAACCAATCCAAAATAAGCATCGTCGATAATCACAACAACTTTTTTGCCCGCATCGGCTACTTGCTTTATGGCAGAAACTATGCCTTCAATTTCACTTACCAGAGGAGTATATCCCGATGGATTGTTGGGAAAATTTAATAAGGTAATAATTTTTTCTCCTTTAGACGCTTGTAGTTTCTTCGAAAAATCGGCAACATTAAATCCACCACGAGTAAATAACTCGAACGTATCCACTTGAGCACCATAATTATTTTCGAATATCAAGTTGTAATTTTCCCAATAATGGTTGGACAAAAGTACCGTATCTGCTTCATTCACAAATAAGTAACCTGCCATGCTGATACCATGAGTTAAACCATTTGTAGCAACCGGATTGCTAATAAAACAATCACCTAACGAAGGATTTTTACGATAAATAGACTCCTTCCAGTATTTTCTAAATTCGGGTTTGCCAAAACTTGGCGCATAAGGAAAAATGCTTGAAGTAGGCATATTGACCAGAGCATCAAACTCTGGCAAGTGCATGGACGAACCATCATCTTCAACAGCCTCACCAATGGTAGCATTTATATCTTTGCCTTTAGCCTGAGCAGCTTGAGCTAAAATTCCTAACTTCGGGAAAAAAATATTTTTGCCACGTTCCGAAAGCATCTCAAAAAGTTGCGGACTATTTTCTTGAATGATATGATTGAGAGAAATGGCTTGAGCATCCATGAGGTGTGTATTTTAAAGTTAGATGTGTAAATAATTCACTAAAAATGAATTAAATAATTATTTGTTTTTTGAATTTTTCGGGATGCAAAAATACAAAATATTTTAACAGCAACGGCTATATGGTCGAAAATTATTACTTTTTCATACTGTGTGTGCGTATGTGCCTTGTGTATCTAACAGCACTAATATTTAATTTTTCTAAAATACACCCAACAGCATTAACCCCAGATAGTTTGTATTACTTCCGGAAAATATTTGTATTCCAAATCATGTACTTTGGCTGCAATATCATCGACGGTATCACCCTCATTAACAGCACATTTAGCCTGAAAAATGATATTTCCCGCATCATACTGTTCGTTCACGTAATGAATAGTAATCCCCGATTCGTTCTCGCCCGCAGCTTTCACGGCTTGATGCACGCGATCGCCATACATCCCTTTGCCACCATACTTTGGCAGCAATGCCGGATGGATATTTACTATTTTTGAAGGAAAAGCATGCAGAATTGCTTCGGGAATTTTAAGTAAAAAACCCGCTAACACAATTGCATCTACCTTATACGCATGCAATAAAGCAACAATCTCGCTTCCTGATTCAAATTGCTGCTTGGCGAAAGTAACGCTTGGAATTTCTAAATTTTTAGCTCGCTGATGCACAAAAGCATCCGATTTGTTGGAAACAATCAGCGGAAAAATGAAATGCTGGTTGTTGGCAAAGTAACGTACTATGTTCTCGGCATTTGAACCGGAACCCGAGGCAAATAAGGCAATTTTCAGGGACATAGAGTAGAATATTTTTTTGCTCACTTAGCTTTGATTTGTGCAAAAAACTATATTTTTTTCAACAAAAGTGAGGTTGTTTGAAGTTTTTTTTGTTTCTTTGCACCGCAAAATTAAAAAACAATTTCTAATTACAAACTTAAAAAACAAAAATTATGTCAGAAGTTGCAGCTAAAGTAAAAGCTATTATCGTAGACAAATTAGGCGTAGAAGAAGCAGATGTTGTAGCCACAGCAAGCTTTACAAACGATCTTGGTGCTGATTCGTTGGATACAGTAGAATTGATTATGGAATTCGAAAAAGAATTTGGTATCTCTATTCCTGATGAACAAGCAGAAAAAATTGCTACTGTAGGCGACGCTATCGCTCACATCGAAGCTATTCAAAAATAATCTTTTTCCACAATAAGCACTTATTATGGAGTTAAAAAGAGTAGTAGTAACCGGCTTAGGCGCGGTTACTCCTTTAGGTAATAGTGTCCCCGAATTGTGGGACAATATAGTTAAAGGAGTAAGCGGTGCTGCGCCGATTACTCATTTTGATGCCTCAAAATTCAAAACTCAATTTGCATGCGAAGTAAAAAACTTCGACCCTTCAAAGTATTTTGATCGTAAAGAAGCTCGTAAATTAGATCTTTACGCACAATATGCCATTGCAGCAGCAAAAGAAGCTATTGAAAATAGTGGCATGGACTTAGATGTTATTGACAAAGATGAAGTAGGAGTTATTTTTGCTGCTGGAATTGGTGGCATTGGTACCTTCGAAAACGAAATTGGCTATTATTACCAAAATTTGGAAAATGGTCCGAAGTTTAATCCTTTTTTCATTCCAAAAATGATATCGGACATGGCTGCAGGTCAAATTTCAATTATGTATGGTTTTAGAGGTCCTAATTTCTCAACCACTTCAGCCTGTGCATCCTCAACCAATGCGTTGATTGATGCTTTTAATTATATTCGTCTTGGAAAAGCGAATATTATATTGGCTGGTGGCGCCGAAGCAGCAATCACCCCTGGAGGTGTTGGGGGATTTAATGCCTTAACAGCACTATCAACACGCAACGATAGCCCCGAAACGGCTTCGCGACCATTCAGCAAAAGCCGTGATGGCTTTATCATGGGTGAAGGCGGTGGTTGCCTTATACTCGAGGAATTAGAACATGCCCTTGCTCGCGGTGCTAATATTCTTTGCGAAGTAGCTGGTGGCGGTTTATCGGCAGATGCTTATCACTTAACAGCTACACATCCCGAAGGATTAGGAGCTAAATTGGTAATGAAAAGAGCACTCAAAGATGCTGAAATGAATCCGGAAGACATTGATTATATTAATGTGCACGGCACTTCGACACCAGTGGGTGATATTTCGGAACCAAAAGCCATTGTTGAAGTATTTGGCTCGAATGCCTACAAATTGAACATCAGTGCTACCAAATCGATGACCGGACACTTATTAGGTGCTGCTGGAGCGGTTGAAGCTATTATCACTGTACTTTCTGTTGTAAACGACATTGTGCCACCTACCATCAACTTTACCGAAGGTGACGAAGATGAACATATTGACAATAAATTGAATTTTACATTTAATAAAGCACAAAAACGCGTTATCAATGCAGCTTTGTCAAATACATTTGGCTTTGGTGGTCATAATGCCAGCGTGATTGTGAAGAAATTCAATCGCTAAAATTGTGATTCAGAAACTTTTATTCAAATTTAGGCTCTTTTCGAATGCTCGAAAAGAGCCTTATTTATTATTTTACAAGGTATTAGGCTTTTATCCACGAAAAATTGCCTACTATGAACTTGCTATGCGCCATCGTTCAGCCTCTGTGCCCACGGCAGATGGCATTATGTTGAGCAACGAACGCTTAGAGTTTTTGGGTGATGCTGTTCTCAATTCGGTGGTAACAGACATTTTGTACAGGCGCTTCGAAAATCAACGCGAGGGTTTCCTTACCAACACACGCTCCAAAATAGTAAAACGCGAATCGCTCAATCGGATTGCCTTAGAAATAGGATTGGATAAACTGATGCTCGCCAGCAAACATTTGAATTTAGGAGAGAACAATAACAACCTCTATGGCAATGCCTTAGAAGCTCTCTTTGGTGCTATTTATTTAGACTACGGCTACAAAAAATGTAAGAGCTTTGTTGAAAATAGCTTACTGAAAAACTTCATCGACATGGATAAAGTTGCTGCCGACGAGGTCAATTTTAAATCAAAATTGCTTGAATGGAGTCAGAAAAACAAGTTTCGAATTGACTTCGTGCTGTTAAACGAGGAATTAAGCTCTCACAACAATCACTTGTTTCATACCCAATTGCTCATAAATGGCAAAGCGTTGTGTGAAGCAACTGGACGCAGCAAAAAAGAATCGCACCAACATGTTGCTCTCAAAGCATTGACGCTGATAGAAGAAAACCCAACTGTGATAGAAGAGAAAGAAGCTAAGAAGCAACATGGAAGAGCTGAATAATTTTTTCATTTTATTTTCATATAATCTTTTACATTCCAATAAATGTTGTACCTTAGTGCTTTGAAATAAGAAGCAAAATATTACAAACACTATAAAAATTAACATTATGGACAATCAGGTATTGAATGATGTAATGAAACGTGCACAAGCATGGTTATCAGGAAATTACAACGAAGAAACGAAGACTGAAATAAGTCGAATGATGGAAGCTGAGGATAAAACCGAGTTGATTGAATCTTTCTATCGCGATTTAGAATTCGGCACAGGTGGTTTACGCGGCATTATGGGTGCAGGCACCAACCGCATGAATATCTACACAGTAGGCGCAGCCACACAAGGGTTGAGCAATTATCTCCACAAGCAATTCCCTTCATTAGCACAAATCAGCGTAGTTATTGGGCATGACTGCAGAAACAACAGCCGTCTTTTTGCAGAAGTTTCAGCAAATATTTTTTCGGCAAATGGCATCAAAGTATATCTTTTTGATGCCTTGCGCCCTACACCCGAAATATCCTTTGCCATTAGGCATTTTGGCTGTCAGAGCGGCATTATCTTAACAGCATCGCACAACCCCAAAGAGTATAACGGTTACAAAGCATATTGGGACGATGGCGGACAGTTAGTGCCTCCACATGATGAAGATGTGATAACCGAAGTGTTGAACATTGCAAATGTGGACGCCATCAAATTTGATGGCAATAAAGCGCTTATCGAAAGTATTGGCGAAGATGTGGACAAATTGTTTATCGAGAACATTAAAACAATTTCACTTTCGCCCGATGCTATTGCTCGCAACAGCGACCTCAAAATAGTGTACACGCCTATACATGGCACTGGTGTGAAGTTGATTCCACGTGCTTTGCGCGAATATGGTTTTACCAACATTATTAACGTGCCCGAGCAAGATGTGGTAAGTGGTAATTTCCCTACCGTCATTTCGCCAAACCCCGAAGAACCAGCAGCATTAGAAATGGCAGTTAAAAAAGCCATTGCAACCGATGCCGACATTGTAATGGCTTCAGACCCCGATGCCGACCGTCTGGGAATAGCCGTGAAAAACGAAAAAAACGAATGGACATTAGTCAATGGTAATCAAACAGCGCTCCTATTCATTTATTACCTCACACGCAGATGGAAAGAATTAGGCAAAATAAAAGATAACGAGTATATTGTAAAAACGATAGTAACTACCGAAATAATAAAGGAAATTGCCGATAAAAGTGGCGTAGAATGTTACGATTGTTTTACCGGTTTTAAATGGATTGCTGCCGTGATGCGCGAAAACGAAGGCATCAAAACATACATTGGTGGTGGCGAAGAAAGTTACGGTTTTTTGCCCGAAACCTTTGTACGCGATAAAGATGCCGTGTCCTCGTGTACGTTGATGGCCGAGATTGCTGCTTGGGCAAAAGATAATGGCAAAACCATGTTTGAGTTACTGCAAGATATCTACATCGAATTTGGTTATGGCAAAGAAAAAGGTATCTCGGTAGTACGTAAGGGAAAATCGGGTGCCGAAGAAATTGCTCAAATTATGAATAATTTCCGTATCAATCCGCCCAAAGAAATTGCCGGTTCGCCTGTGGTATTGATAAAAGACTACAAAACATTGACAAAAAAAGATTTGGTTTCCAATACTGAGACTCCACTTGTAATGCCTGCCACATCGAATGTAATTCAATACTTCACTGCCGATGGCACTAAAATTTCGGTGCGTCCTTCGGGCACAGAGCCCAAAATAAAATTCTACATTGAAGTGCGTGGTGAAATGAAATCGCGAGCCGATTACAATGCTGCAGATGCCGCTGCCAACGCAAAAGTTGAAGCTGTAAGAGCATCGTTAGGAGTATAGAAGATAAATTTTTTATTTGACAATATCTTTTTCAATCAACAATAAACGCTGCAAAATTATATTTTGCAGCGTTTATTGTTGATTGCTATTTTACAATGAAAACATGGTATGTTTGTACGATGGAATAAATCTCTTCCCTTCCACTCTATTTGAATAGTGCCTTGAAAATGTCGTTTCCGTTGGCAAAAATAAGCAAACCAAATAAAATAAACATGCCAGCTGATTGTGCATATTCCATAAATTTATCGCTTGGCTTACGACCTGTAACCATTTCGTAGAGCAAGAATATCACATGTCCACCGTCTAATGCGGGTATGGGAAGAAAATTCATAAAAGCTAAAATTACCGATAGCAAAGCTGTCATCGACCAAAATATCTGCCAATCCCAGGTTTGAGGAAACATTTTTCCAATGCTACCAAAACCTCCTAATTGTTTTGCACCTTCTTTGCTGAAAACAAGTTTGAGTTGTTTTACATAGGAAGCAAGCGTTTCCCAACCCAGGTTTATGCCAGCTGGTATGGCTTCCACAAAACTATAAGTGATACGTTTGGTGGGGAAAAAGTCGAATGCTTGTTTCACGCCGACACCTAATTTACCATTTTCGCTAACTGCTATTTTGGTGTGTTGCAATTTTCCACTTCGCACATAGTCCAACCGAATTGTTTTTCCTTTGGCAGCATCCAAGGCTTGAGCAATATCCTGAAATAGAAACAACGAAGAGCCATTTATCCCAACTACGCTATCGTTAGCTTGAAGCTTTGCCTCTTCGGCGGGGCTTCCGGCACTAACCTCGGCAACTACAAAAGGAAAACGAACAGATACGAAATTCATCTCTTCGGCAGCCAATACACTTTGTGCCAAATCCTTAGGAAGTGTAATATCCAACTCTTCATGCTGACGCTTAACACGCAACTGTTGTTTACCATCGATGAGTAATGCTTCTACTAATTCGGCACGCTGCTCCACGGGCTTGCCATCTACGGTTAGAATAATATCGCCATTTTTCAAACCGTTTTTTTGTAAGGTTTCTGAAAACTGAAGACCATATTTAGCTTGCGAAAATGGCAAATACTCCTGACCCCACGTAAACAATACACCTGCATAAATTACCATAGCTAAAATAAAATTCACTAGCACACCACCAATAATAATGGGTAAACGTTGCCAAACAGGCTTTGCCCGATATTCCCAAGTTTGTGGTTCGGCAGCCAATTGTGTTGAGTCCATCGACTCGTCAATCATACCAGCAATTTTGCAATAGCCACCCAATGGAAGCCAGCCAATACCCCATTCCGTATTATCCGGATATTTGCGCCAATCGCCTTCGGAGAGTTCATTTAGCGGAATTGGTTCCATCACGGGTTTTCCCTTCTCATTAAGCAGCTCTTTCCCATTAGCATCCTGCTTAGGACGTTCGTTAGCCGGAACATTAGCTGCGAAAAATCTAAATTGCCATACTCCATTGATTCTTTTAGCACGTATTAAGGAAAAATTTGGATTGAAAAACATGTAAAATTTATCTACACGTACTCGAAACAATCGCGCAAAAGCAAAATGGCCAAACTCATGTAATACGACTAAAATTGATAAACTAAGAATGAGTTGTAATGCTCTGATTAAGAATGTATCCATAAAATATAATTGCTATTTTTTTTGTTTTAATATACGTTGATTTACTACTATCCAATTTAATATTTAATGAGCGATTTTGTTAATTCCCGAACCTGTAAATCGGTGCTAACATAATCGTCGTAGCTTGGTTTTGGAATGAAATATGCTTTTGCAAGCACATTTTCAATTACATCGCTCATTTGCAAAAAGCCAATGTTATCAGCAAGAAATTCAGCCACCACCACTTCATTGGCAGCATTCAAAATGCAAGGCATGTTACCACCGAGCTCCATAGCATGATAAGCAAGTGCTAAGTTACGAAACCTTTCCAAATCCGGCTTCTCGAAGGTAAATTGCGAACAAAGATCAAAATCTAAACGTGGAAAATTAGTTTTTATTCTATCTGGATAGGTAAAAGCATATTGGATAGGCAGTTTCATATCGGGCAAGCCTAATTGAGCTTTGATGGAACCATCGGCAAACTGAACCATGGAGTGAATAATGGACTGTGGATGAACAACAACATCAATTTGTGCCGGTGCAACCCCAAAAAGCCATTTAGCCTCAATAATTTCAAATCCTTTGTTCATTAAACTTGCCGAGTCGATAGTAATTTTCGCGCCCATATCCCAATTGGGATGTTTGAGAGCCTGTTCGCGCGTAACGTGCTGCAATTCAGCCCATGATTTGGTACGAAACGGACCGCCGGAGGCTGTTAGTATTAATTTTTCAACCGGGTTATTGCCTTCACCTACCAAGCATTGAAATATAGCAGAATGTTCGGAATCTACAGGCAAAATAGCAGCGTGATGTTTTTCGACCAAATCATAAATAAGCTCACCCGCAACCACCAAGGTTTCTTTATTTGCCAAGGCTATTTTTTTTCCTGCCCGCACAGCATGCATCGTAGGTTTCAAGCCAGAATATCCCACCATTGCCGTAAGCACCACATCCACAGCTTGCACCGCTGCTATTTGAGCAATGGCATCGCTGCCGGCAAAAACTTTGATGGGCAAATCGGCCAATGCTTCTTTTAATTTGGAATAATGACTTTCGTTTGCAATTGCTACCATTTCGGGCTTAAAAGCACGTGCTTGGGCAATAAGTAAATCCACTTGGTTGTGAGCGGTCAAGGCATATACTTCAAACAAATCTGTGTTGGCAGCAATCACATCTAAGGCTTGCGTGCCAATCGATCCGGTTGAACCTAAAATGGCTATTTGTTTTTTTTTATCTAATGTCTGCATTTCATTTACAATAATGAGCCTATGTTTGCTGTGAATAGTTTCACGGCAATGGCTAAAAGTATGATACCAAAAAATTTGCGTAAAATATACAAGCCACCTTCACCAATCATCTTTTCAATTTTAGAAGTTGATTTAATAACTACATACACTAAGATTATGTTCAGCACCAAGGCAATAATAATATTAATAGAATCGTATTCGGCACGCAACGACAGTAAGGTGGTAAATGAACCTGGACCCGCAATGAGCGGAAAAGCTAACGGAACTATGGAAGAGCTACCTTCGGGACCTTTGTTGCGGAAAATCTCCATATCCAATATCATTTCAATAGCAAAAATAAAAATAATGAGCGAACCTGCAATTGCAAACGACTGTATATCAACATTAAAAAGATGCAAAACACCCTCACCAGTGAATAAGAAACCAATCAAAATAAGAAAAGCAATGGCACTTGCTCGGAATGCATGTACCACCGACACTTTCTTTTTGATGTTTAAAATAATAGGTATAGAGCCTAAAATATCGATAATAGCAAACAATACCATGAAGGCACTTGCAATTTGAATGAAATTAATTTGCATATTTTTATAGTATTATTATTTATTGTTAGCAGTAATTTGAGCGTTTATTTTTTTTCTTTCTTTATCTATAAACCAACCCCATTTATTGAAATAACGTATCATATTGGTTATGTGCACAGCCATCATGCTAAAGCTTCGATATGAATCCTGCGCATGATAATGAACAACAGACGCATCAGGAAAAAATACCGTTCGGTAATGTGCATGGATGCGCCTTGTGAGGTCAATGTCCTCCGGATAAAGAAAAAAGCGTTCGTCAAAAAGTCCAACTTTCATTAATGCTTCCACTCTTAGAAACATAAAACAGCCCGACAGATAAGGCACATCCATCAGACGGTTGTAGCCAGTAGCTCGTAGCTCAAATTTTTCGGTGCGTTTTTTTACCCAACCAGCAGGCACAAAACGTCTGAAAATTAAATCAAAAGGCGTTGGCAAAAGTTTACAAAGATACTGAATTTGTCCGTTTGGATAAAACACCTTTGGCATGACATGCCCCACGGTTGGATTTGAGTTCATAAAATGGCGTATTTTAGGAAGCTCGGTAGGTTCAAAATAAATATCAGGATTGATAACCAAATGATAAGTAGCACCTTGCACCATACTTTGGCGAAAGGCAATATTGTGAGCAGCACCATAACCAATATTGGCAGTTTGGTGCATATATTCGCACCCTAATGTTTGAAAATAGGCAAGTGCTTGGGGTGAATTGTCGATAAGGAAAATATGCGAAACGATGCCTGACGCTCGAAGCAAACCAACCAACCGGCTAATTTCGTCGAAGCTATTTTTGTATATGACAATCGAAGCGTTTAACATAATACGATAAAAAAACCCGAATAAATTCGGGTTCTTATTTTGTTTTTCAAACAATGGAATTTATTCAGCAGCAGGCGTTTCTTCTGCGGGTGCAGCTTCCACAACGGGAACAGCGTTTGCAGCTTCAGCTTCGGCAGCAGCAGCAATAGCTTCAGCTTTTTTCATGGCTACTTCGGCAGCTTTTGCTTTATTCACTTCCACTTCGGCAGCATGACGAGCTTTGGCATCAGCTTGCTTTTCAGCAATTAATTGTTCCTTTGTTTTAGTCAATTTTGTTTCTTTGGTCAATTTCCATGCTTCAAAGCGAACTTCGGCTTCGGCAGCATCAAAAGCACCTTTTTTTACCCCTTCGAGTAAATGTTTTTTCATAAGCACTCCTTCGGCAGAAAGAATGTTTTTTGTTGTGTCGGTGGGTTGAGCACCAACTTGCATCCAATACAAAGCACGGTCGAATTTCAATTCGATAGTAGCTGGGTTTGTGTTAGGATTGTACGAACCGATACGTTCGATAAACTTGCCATCACGTGGCGCGCGACTGTCGGCAATAACGATATGATAATAAGCATATCCTTTACGACCATGACGTTGCAATCTGATTTTTGCGGGCATTTTTTTTATTTTTAAATGTTACACCTGTGCTTTTTCTCGAAAAGCGACCGCAAAG
>MNZK01000019.1:0-35977 GCA_001873635.1 Porphyromonadaceae bacterium CG2_30_38_12
TTCAGAAAACTTATTAGCATTGGTTTTGTGCCCATTGTTTGCTCTGTTTTCATGTTTCTGGTCTTTGTTTTTGAACGAGGCATGGGTTGGAATTTTTCTTTTTTAGGCATCCATCCAAGGCATATCGATTCTTTGTGGACAATATCCACAGCTATTTTTATTCATGCCAATTGGAGTCATCTTTTTAACAATTTAATTTCATTTTTTTTACTTAGTTCGTGTGTGTTTTATTTCTATCGCCCCATCGAGCTAAAAATATTTTTACTTTTGTGGCTCGTTAGTGGGTTTTTATTATGGGTCATTGGGCGCGAGAGTAGTCACATTGGTGCCAGTGGGTTTATTTATGCCTTAGCGTCGTTTCTGTTTTTTAGTGGTTTGCTTCGTAGGCACGTTCCGCTCATTGCCATTTCATTGGTTACTACCATGCTGTATGGAAATATGATTTGGCATGTCTTTCCCTGGACAGTGAACGATCCCGTATCGTGGGAAGGTCATTTGTCGGGGTTTTTTACGGGCGTGGTTATAGCTATTGCTTTCAGAAAGCAGGGTCCACAAAAACCCATCAAAGTGTGGGAGGACAATTCGGAAGACTTGGAAATTAGCGAAATAGAAGAGCAAGAACTTTATCTACTCCGAAAGGCTACACCGACCCCCAGAGTGGTGTACATATATTATTGCACTATCACATTTATTTATAGATTAATAGAAAGTTGGTGGCTCGCAGCGCCTCATGCGTAAAGCACGTGCTGCCCGCAGCCGCATCGCCTCAAGCCTATTGGTTGAATTGTTTTGAATGAAGTTCAATTATTTTCATTATTTTTGCAAAAAAAACCAAATAAAATAAATGCTTACACCCAGGGGCGATATAAAGTTAAAAATGGCTTCGTTGCGATTCTACGACTTAAAGGCTGATTGTCCGTCGAATGCTGGAATAATGTTGTTTGGCACTAAGCCTGAATACTATTATTTTGGCGGTTATGTGCAGCACGTACGGTTCTATCCACATATTGCTATACGTGAGCTAATTATGAATGCTGTAATGCATCGCGATTATGAAAGCAATGCTCTCAGCAAGTTTTACGAATTTTCGGACAGATTGGAAATTGTAAATCCGGGTGGATTGTATGGCAATGCACGCCCCGAAAATTTCCCAACTGTAAGCGATGACCGAAACCCCATTGTAGCCAAAGCTATGAAAGTGCTTGGCTATGTAAACAAATACGATAGAGGCATTTATAATGTGCAGACCGAATTAGTGGAGAATGGTAATGGTGAGGCTATTTTCGATTTTGATAAGATTACAGTTTTTGGTGCAACCGGAAACAATAACTTAGAACTACTCCTCGCAAAACTAAGTATCGACCGAAAAGATTTCTTTGTAAATTATGATGAAAATGAAAACAAACAAATCAATATAAATATTACCGATAATGTAACCGATAGCCACGATATTGACCCCAATGTCACCGATAGGGTCACCGATAAATTGAAGAAAAATCAACAGGAAATAGTTCAACAAATAATACAGAACAATACAATCACATCTTCTGAATTATCACAGATAGTAAGCATTTAATAAAACTGGTTACTGGCAAGTAAGCAACAAATTATAAAACACATAAACAATGACCCCCACCATCATCTGTTTAACGCCCGTACGTAACGAGGCAAACCAAAGTGGTTGGCTCGCAGAGCCTCACACGGCAAGCAAGGAAATAAAGAAAATATTGAACAATGAATCCAAACCTCTCCATTATCACCACTCCCCGCAACAACGCAGCAGGGCTGCGCAAAACTATTGAAAGCGTGGTAAGTCAGATGCATTATTGTAAGTGAGAAAGTTTACAAACTAACCTTGGTTGGGTATCGCATGTTACAAAATTCATTCAAAACAAGGTATCGTCTGTGACAAAAAAGCAAGAAAATAAGGTATAGAATGTAACAATGAGGAAAATTTACATGAAAAAACTTCATTTTTAAAAATTTTTTCAGGCAATAATGATAAAATCCAGCACAAAAACAATATCTTTGCAAACGCAAAAATGATATTAAAATTAACGCAAAAGTGATATTGAGATTAACGCAAAAGTGATATTTTATGGCCGATTATTTATACAGGATAGCCGAAAAAGAGTTAAATGAAACCCTATTGGCAATGGGCGCTGTACTTGTACAAGGAGCGCGTGCAGTAGGCAAATCCACTATTGCAAAAAAGTTGGCTAAAAGCGATATTTCGCTTGATGCTTCGGTATCGTTGATAGAACTGGCTAAAATCAGTCCTGATATAATTTTAGCCGGGCAAACACCCCGTTTTATCGACGAATGGCAATTAGCTCCCTCGATTTGGAACGCTTTACGCCACGAAATTGACAAACGCCAGGCAACCGCTCAATTTATTTTGGCTGGTTCGGCAACACCCGCCGATGATGTAACACGACATACCGGTGCTGGCCGTATTGGACGGGTTACTTTGATGCCTATGACTTTATTTGAAAGTGGAAATTCCACGAAACAAGTTAATTTAAGAAAACTGTTTGACGATGATTTCTCGACCGTAGCAGGATACGGCGGATTAACAGTGGAGCAATACGTACAAAGAATAATTGTTGGAGGCTTCCCAAATCTTATCAATAAATCCGAAAAACAAGCGCATATTTATCTATCGAATTATTTAGACGATATCTCGCGAGTGAATTTAGGTACAGATATACTGAAAACTGACCCTGTAAGAATGCGCGCATTATTGCGAGCTATTTCCCGCAACATTGCAACCGAAATATCGATAACTAAACTTGCAACCGAAGCACAGCTCGATACTGAAAATCTTTCGGCACAAACTGCGCGAAAATATGTAGATCAGCTTTCACAGCTTTTTGTTTTACAGGAATTACCTGCGTGGTCGACTCATATTCGTTCCAACGTGAGGCAAAGGGTAAGCCCGAAATGGTTCTTTTGCGATCCTTCGTTGGCAACTGCATCGCTCGCGCTTTCGTCCGATAAACTGTTGAAAGACCTGAATTCGCTCGGTTATTTGTTTGAAGCGCTAGCCATTCGCGATTTGAGAGTGTATGCACAAGCACTTGATGGTGAGGTGTTTCACTACCGCGACGAAACAGGGCTCGAAGTAGATGCCATAATTGAACTACGGGACGGAAAATGGCTCGCATGTGAGATTAAACTTGGCGGCGAAGGTTCTGTAAACGAGGGCATTTCAAATCTTATAAAGTTGCGAAATAAAGTGGTTGAAAGTAAATCGAAAAGCATTGCAGGGATGTGTGTAATTACAGCCGGTAAAGAAAGCTACACCGACCCCCGAAGTGGTGTACATATTATTGCACTATCGCATTTATTTATAGATTAATAAAAAGTGGGTGGCTCGCAGAGCCTCACACTTAAAGCAAAAGCAACAAAAAACTATTTCAACTTATGAATCCAAAACTATCCATAATAACCATTAACCGCAACAACGCAGCAGGACTGCGCCGAACCATCGAAAGCGTAGTAAGCCAGACCTACACCGATTTTGAGTATATCATTATAGATGGGGCAAGTACCGACGAAAGCGTAGAAGTAATTAAAGAATTTGAAAATTTGAAAATTTGGGAATTTGAAAATTCTGAAACCCTCACCATCGGTAGCAGACTACAGTGGGTAAGCGAGCCCGACAAAGGCATTTATAATGCTATGAATAAAGGGATTTTGAAAGCGAAGGGAGAATATTTGTTGATGTTGAATAGTGGGGATTGGCTGGTGGATAGCCAAACATTAGATAATGTTTTTAAAAATAATTATAATCAAGATATATTATATGGAAATATAATTTGGACTATAAATTCAGAAATTGCATTTAAAACAGAATTTAATTATAAGCTTCATTTTAAAAATTTTGTTCATGCAAGTTTAGCACATCAAGCAACATTTATTAAGCGTAAATTACATGATACAATAGGATTATACGATGAAAATCAAAAAATTGTTTCCGATTGGAGCTTTTTTCTTTTGTCTTTGTTTAAACATAATTGTACTCATTTTCATTTAAACCTATACATTGCTATTAGTGAGCGTGATGGAATTAGTTGCTTGCCACAAAATCAAGAATTGATTGATGAAGAAAGAAGAACCTTTTTAAAACATAACTTCAATTTGCAATACGAAGAGTATTCTGAAAATATCGACATAGAAAATGAATTAATTAAATATCGTAACTTTTACGAAAAAAGCTACAAAACTAAAATTAAACGATTCTTGAAAAGAAATAAGCTGTTAAAAAAAAATAATACTGAAAATTAGAAATTAATGAAAATACTATTTATAGGACATGATGCAAGTAGAACTGGGGCACCTTTGCTTTTATTGCAATTAATGAACTGGTTAAAGGTTAATTACAGCGATATAGAATTTGATTGTTTGCTTTTAGATGGAGGTGAATTAGAAAACGAATACCAATCAACATGCAAAGTATATTATCGCGAACCAAAGGAAATAAAGCGGCTGAGCTATATAAAAAGAATTTTAAACAGAATTTTTAGAATAAAGCATAATATTACGGCTGCATACTATGATAATTTATTTAATAAATTAAAATCAAATAATTATGATGTGATTTATGGTAATACAATAGTAAGTTCAAATGCAATACTCGAATTAACCACATTGATACCGCATGCAAAAATATTGATGCATGTTCATGAATTGTATGATATTACAAGATTTTATTCTGATTCATTAAATAAACTATCTGTCACAAAAATTAAAATTATTACTGTTTCGCAAATTACGAAGCAAAATTTGATTAAAAATCATGGGATTAGTGAATCAAAAATTGAATTGGTATATGAATATATTGACACAAAAAAGATTACAGAAGAACAAATCGAAAACCCAACAACTAAATTTATTGTAAATGGTAGTGGTTTAGTGCAGGTTAGAAAAGGATATGATATATTTATTTCGGTTGCCAAAAGAGCAATTCAAAAATATCCCGATATACCATTTCATTTCAAATGGATTGGAACAATACCAGAATATCTGTCATTTTACATCCAAAATGATATAGAAATGGCTGATTTAAATGGAATTGTTGAATTTATTGGTGCAAAAGAAGATCCGTATTTTGAATTTTCGTCATCTTCCGTTTTTCTTATGACTTCCCGTCAAGATCCGTTCCCTTTAGTTTGTATTGAGCATGCTCTTTTAGGTAAACCAATTATATGTTTTGATAAAGTTTCAGGAATCCCCGAACTTGTGCGAGATGACGCAGGAATAGTTGTACCTTATTTAGACATTGAAGCTATGGTTGATGCATTACAATTACTGTATACAAATCCAGACAAACTTACTATATTAGGCAATAAAGCCAGTCAGAAAGCATTAAACTATGATATTGATATTCAAGCAAAAAAAATTGTTGAAATTATTGAAAAAACTCTTTTGTAATTAATTCAAGCCCACTCATGCCTAAAGTCTCTGTTATAGTACCCAACTACAATCATGCGCCCTATTTAGAGCAACGCATTGAGAGTATCATCAATCAAACCTATCAAGATTTTGAGTTGATATTGCTCGACGATTGTAGTACTGATAATAGTGTAGAAGTGCTTAAGCGCTATGCACAGCACCCCAAGGTTTCGCATTTTATTGTAAACGAGCAAAACAGCGGCAGCACCTTCCGCCAATGGGACAAAGGAATAAACCTTGCCTCGGGCGAATGGATTTGGATAGCGGAGAGTGATGATTGGGCAGAAAGGGAGTTTTTGGAGAGAATGATGGAAAGTATTGCAAAGGAACCGAAAAATGTAAGTATTTGTTTTTCAAATTCGTATCTGAGCGACAAAGATAGTGTAGTAGGTGATATTTACGATAAAGATTTTGAATTATACGAAAACGATTTTTCGATTAATGGCAAACAATTGGTTGACAAATACATGCCGTATCAGAATATTATACCAAATGCAAGTGCCGTACTTTTCAAAAAGGCATATTTCCCCAAAGACTTAATTAATGATTTGACAGCATTTAAAATCAATGGTGATTGGTTTTTATGGATCAATTTACTCCTGAAAGGTAATTGTGTTTTTGTCTCAAAACCACTCAATTATTTCAGACGACACGATGGAGCTGGAAGCCCTAAAAATGTATTGAATTTTAAAAATATAGAAGAAGCAATGCGTATCAATGTATTTTTAAAAGAGAAAAATGTTATAATAAATCCTCAATACTGGCTGAATTTTTGGATAATACAAGCAAATTACAACATTAAAAGGATTTTGAAAATTAATTTTAAAGCAGTATATTCGCAGGTAGCAAAATTATATCCATATCCAATGCTTTTTATACTAACGAAAATAGCAAAGCAGAAATTCAAGGCAAGGTTTCTATGAACAAAGCAATAATCATAATCCCAATATACAAAGCCACTCCCGACGCATACGAGCTAATATCATTCAGGCAATGTCTGAAAGTATTGCATCGTTACAAGGTTTGTATCGTTACATTCGATTCGTTGGATACAAGCTTCTATAAAGACGAATTGCAACAATCGGATGTTAATTATCAGTTTGAATATTTTGATAAAAGTTATTTCGAAAATCTCGATGGATACAATCGCCTTATGCTATCTATTGAATTTTACAAACGTTTCAACACTTTCGAGTATATGCTTATTTATCAGTTAGATGCTTATGTATTTAGGGATGAATTGGATGCATGGTGCACAAAAGGTTACGATTATATTGGTGCGCCGTGGTTTGATGACAATAAATCAATTGAAGAAGGAGCCAAATTATGGGCAGTAGGTAATGGCGGTTTCTCGCTTCGGAAAACAAATACTTTTTTGAGAATTTTAAACTTCAAGAAAAATGTTTATAGCTATAAATATATTACAAAACAATGGATTTCCGGAAAAATATCCTTTTTCCTAAATATTAAAATGCTATTAGGATTTGTAGAAAACAAAATTATTTATCTGATTTCAAAGTGGGAAGATGCCGAAGATTTGTTTTATTGTTTAAAACTCAGAGATACTAAATTGAAAATTAAAGTACCAACAGTAGAGGAAGCCTCATTTTTTGCTTTTGAACAATCGTGCGAGTACCTATATAAACAAAATAAGCAACAATTACCATTTGGTTGCCACGCATGGCAAAAATACGATTATAAAACATTTTGGTATAAACACATTAAAATGCAATGATTAAAATAGTTACTTTGACAAAAAAGGGCTCAGAAACTGATTTTGAAAAGGAATACATTTATGACTTTCTGTTTTCAAAACTTACCGAAATACAAAACCATGACCACAGGTTAATTATTTATGCCACGAATAATAATGGTATTGTACCTGCGGTGAATGTTTACCCTACGGATGTTTTTCTTCATCTTTCCAACGAAAATTTAAAATACGACTATTATTTTTTAAATAAATCAAATACTGTTCTACGTTCTTATTTCAATCCTTTGATTAAGCATCAAAAATGCTTTTCAATTCCTTTGGGCTATCAAAGCGGCTTTAGAAATATTGAAAATTTAAAAGGAGAGAATAACAGATATATGTGGTCGTTTATTGGTCAGATGAAATCATTCAGAAAACCGATGTATGATGCATTTCAGAAATACGAACCAAATTATGCAAGCTTTTCGCAAAAATGGAATTCCCAGTCGCTTAGCTTTGATGAGGTGAAACAAATATATTTAGATACTGCCTTTGCGCCATGTCCTTTCGGGTCGGTGCATGCCGATACTATTAGGGTTATGGAAGTATTGGAGTGGGGATGTATTCCTGTAGTCGTTAATTTTTTAGGCAACGACTACTACAAATATATTTATGGTGACCATCCCTTCGTTGTAGGGAGAAATTGGGATGATGCAGCGCAAAAAGTGGCTGAAATTTTCGAAAACAAAATGTTGTTAAAGAAAAAACAAACCGAAACTGCTTCCTGGTACGAAAAATTCAAAGATAACTTGACTGATGATGTAGTATCGATTGTTTCCGGTCGGTTCAACAATTTAAAATCTTCGCAATTTGAATATCAAAATGCCGGACGCAAGGATATAATTATGAAATTAAGGTATTATTATCATTTTCATATAAAAACCAAAACAATATATTGATGGCAGCTATTTCAGTTATAATTCCGATATATAATGTAGAAGCATACATTTCAAAATGTCTCGATTCAGTTTTAAAACAACCATTTACAGATTTTGAACTGATATGCGTAAATGATGCCTCACCTGATAATTCGAGAGATATTGTACTGGAATATCAGAAAAAGCATTCGAACATCAAACTTATCGACAGAGAAAACGGCGGATTGAGTGCAGCCCGAAATACAGGTATCAAAAACGCGATAGGCAAATATCTTTTGTTTTTGGATAGCGATGATTATCTTTCGGAGAACATTCTTGGTGCTATGTATCAGCAAATGGAAACCGAACATTTAGACTTGCTTTTAGGAAATATTCAGTGGGTGTACGAGGATGGTAAAGTGGTACAGGAAAAACAGATTACGGATATAATAAGTACAGTGCAAGAAGGTGAAAATTGTTTTTATACACTTATCGAAACCGATTATTATGTACCTATGGCATATAATGCAATATGTAGGAGAGATTTTATTGTGAAAAATAATTTATTTTTCGAAGAGGGTTATGTTTACGAAGACGAAATGTGGACTCCCGAAGCTTTGATTAAAGCTGAAAGAGTGAATGGTTTTACAACTTATCACTACAATTATTTTCAACGTGCTAATACAATTACAAATTCAGAATTAAGCGATTATAAATTGAGATGCATGTTGCAAGCTGCCAATCATATCATCGAATTATCTGAAAAAGACAATGGTATTTCAATCAGAACCAAGGCAAACTTATGGTTAAGAGCTTATATAATTTGGGGATTATACAACAAAAACAAAGGGAACGTAAAAAATAACCTGAAAACCAAAAACTTTTCAATTAAAAGTTTGCTGCTGGCTAAATTGCCTCAAATGCAATTTGAAAAATGTTTGCAAAACTGTATAAGTTCAAAGTATGCTCGCAGGTTTTACCGAATAGTCTATAAAATGTGGTTTTGATATGGCTTTTTTAAACCTTAGTAGAAAGTGATAGTAGAGATAAAACTATAACCAGCGAAAAGCTATGAACTATGTGTCTATTGTGGTTCAATATTCTGCACAACAAAAACCCTTAAATCTGCACAATGAAATTTCATTACAATTGCCAAAATCGGAAGTAAAAATGTGCCAAAGTCGGAAGTAGTTATTAAACTTCAGAATATTTTCAGTCTAAAAATAGCAATTATTGGAAATAATGTGTAAATTTGCAATTGCATTTCAAAATTACACAAAACATGGACAATCATTTCATTAAAAGAAAATTAGCAGATGTAATACTTGATGCTTCTAAATACTTTTCTGTAATAACCATTACCGGGCCACGTCAATCAGGTAAAACAACATTAATTCGTCATTTATTTGATCAACTACCCTATTATTCGCTTGAAAGTTTTGACATACGGAGTTTTGCATTGAACGACCCTGTCGGATTTTTAAGTCAACATGCACAAGGCATGATTTTGGACGAAGTGCATAATGCGCCGGTTCTTCTATCGTACATACAACAATTGGTAGATAATAATCCTGAGAAAAGGTTTATATTATCCGGCAGTTCGCAATTCTCGATGTTGAAAAACGTAACCCAATCACTTGCCGGTAGAACAGCCGTGTTTGAGTTAATGCCATTGTCGTACGCTGAAATCAGGCAAAATGCAACATCAAAATCGCTCGACGATATATTATTTGATGGATTTTATCCTGCCATATACGCCGAAAAAAACAAAGCTGAATATTTATATCCGGCATATATCAAAACATACTTAGAAAAAGATGTTCGCGATATTTTGCAAATAAAGGACATGTTGCAATTTCAAACTTTTTTGAGACTTTGTGCAGGTCGTATCGGGTCGCTTTTTAATGCTTCGGAACTATCAAACGAAGTTGGTGTAAGCACCAACACTATTATAGCTTGGTTATCGGTATTGCAGGCATCTTATATAATCCATATCTTACCCCCATTTTTCGACAATAGTAGAAAACGGCTAACCAAAACACCCAAAATATATTTTACAGATACCGGATTAGCCTGTAATTTATTGGGAATAGAATCGGCAGCTCAATTAGCCCGTGATAAAATGCGTGGATTTCTGTTCGAGAACTTTATTGTTTCCGAAGCACTAAAACATCGTTTCAATCAAGGAAAAGCAAGTAATGCTTATTTTTATCGGGATAGTCATCAAAACGAAGTTGATTTACTACTCAAAACGACTGAGGGTGTAAGCGCTTTCGAAATAAAATCGGCAATGACCTACAATCCACAATTTGAGAAAGCATTAAAGCAACTCAGTAATTGGATAACAGAACCTGTTGTTGAAAAAACTATTGTATATTCGGGCGAATACGAAAACTCAACTTCTGAAATAAGACTTATTCATTATTCTAATTTTTCGAATGGCATGATTGCAAAATAAAAAATATTAAATTGTCTGCTTACTCGACTAATCGTTAATCACTAAAAATGAAAGCAACTATCATAATCCCCACATACAATCGCTCCGATGTAATTATTCGCTCGCTCGAAACCTGGGGTGCACAAACGCTGCCTGCAACCGAATTCGAAGTAATTGTGGTGGATAATAATTCTACCGATAATTCGGCGCAACTTATTCAAGAATTTATTGCCGATAAACCTAATTTCCGATACTTGTTGGAAACGCAAAAAGGTTCGACCAATGCCCGCCACAGTGGTGCACGAATGGCTCAAAGCGACATTCTAATTTTTTGCGACGACGACGGACTGTTTAATCCCGAATGTATTCAAGAAGTGCTGAATGTATATACAGCCAACGAAAATGCGGCTGCGGTAGCGGGAAAAATTGAAATACAATGGGATGCACCAGCTCCCGATTGGATAGAACCTTATTTGTTTATGTTAGGCAGATTGAATTATGGTAACGAAGTAATCTTCCGCAACGATATTTACCTAAACGGTGGTATTTTTTCGATTCGCAAATCGGTATTTAATGAACTGGGTGGTTTTAACCCCGATTTGGTAGGCGGCTATTTGGTAGGCGATGGCGATACAGGCTTAGTTATTAAGCTACATAAAGCAGGTAAACTTATTGGCTGGACACCCTTTGCCACCATGCAACACCTGCAATTTATCGACCGACAGGGAACAGAACGCGATATGGGTCGTCGCTTTTTCAATACAGGTATAAGCAATGCTTACGGTGTTTTTCGCGAAAATAATTTTCGTTTCAACGGCAAAGTGCTGAAATATATTTTACTTGCTTTGGTGTTTGTGCTAAAAAAACAAGTAGAATTGCTTATTTTTGCAAACGACAAACGAAAAACCCGTTTCAGCCTGATGCAACGACGTGGCGAATTGCAGTTTTTCTGGAATCTACGCAAAAAAGAGATTCGAAAGGTTGTTTTTCAGTAAATATTTTAACAAAAGTGGATTTTGTCGTCTATATTCGATAAAAAACACCTATTTTTGTCGTGTATATTCGACAAAAACAGTATTTTTTTATCGAATATAGTTGGTAAATAGTAAATTTACAATCAAAAACACGAACTCCTATGTCGAAAGATATTTTCAAACAGCTAATTGCCGAATACCAACAAAAGGTATTATCAGTCAACTATCAGCCTCGAAATTATGCTGTTGACAAACAATTAAATTATGTTTTTACCGGTTTGCGTCGAGTTGGGAAATCGTATCTTATGTATCAGATAATAAACGATTTAGTGCGTGAAGGCCATAGTGCAAACGAAATACTATATTTTAATTTCGAAGATGATCGTATAGCATCGCTCAGCATATCAGATTTGGATTTGATAAAAGTGAGCTTTGAGGAAATGTACGATGTGCGTCCGATTTTCTTTTTAGATGAAATACAGGTTGTTGATAAATGGGAAAAATTTGCGCGTCGGCTTGCCGACCAAGGCTATCGGGTATATATCACAGGTAGCAATGCCCGTATGTTAAGTAGCGAGATTGCCACAACACTTGGAGGGCGATTTATGATTCAGCAAATCTATCCCTTTTCGTTTTCGGAATACCTGCAAATGCTTGACTTTGATATAAATGACAAAAATTTAATTTACAGCCGAAGTACAGATATTACAAAAGCTTTCGAAACCTATTTTAGGTACGGAGGTCTACCCGAACATTTCAACGTAACCGACAAACGTGCCTGGCTAAGTAATTTGTTTCAGAAACTTTTTTTTGGCGATTTGGTTACCCGCTATCAGGTACGAAACGATTTTGCACTCAAAATGCTTATACGAAAATTGGCCGAGAGTGTAAAACAGCCCGTTTCATTTTCTCGATTATCAAATATTGTTTCGTCGGCTGGTAAAAAAGTAAGTACAGATACCATTATTGATTATCTGAACCACATTAACGAGAACTGGATATGTTTTGAAGTAGAAAATATTAATGCAAAATTAGCAGCTAAAACTTCGAATAAGAAATACTATTTTAGTGATAATGGGTTGTTAAATCTTTTTCTTATTGACCCAAATACAGCCTTGATTGAAAACATGGTAGCCATAAAGCTCCAACAGCAGTTCGGGTCCGATTTTTATTATTATCAGAATGGTGTTGAAGTTGATTTTTATATTCCCGAAAAGCATTTAGCCATACAGATATGCTACGATTTAAAAGATGAATCGACCCGTAAACGGGAAGTAAATGCATTACTTAAAATGAAAAACCAATTCGAGGATATTGATTTAATGATAATTACCAAAGATGACGAGAAAACCATTGAGATTAATAATACTGTAATTGAGGTTGTTCCTGTTTGGAAGTGGTTGCTGAATCATTAAGGCATAATTTTCCTTATTTTCTTATTTTCTTAATTTCTTAATTTCTTAATTTTTTATTTACAAAAAATGATACCTTTAAAACTCCGTCTTATACGCGAAAAAAACAGACTATATACCTCCATGCTGAAACTCATTAGCATATTTCAACGTGGACCCGAAGTATATATTTTTCATGATATATTGGAGCGTAAAGAAGATGTAAAATCGGAGTTTGCCTTGTCGCATGCATCATTCGAAGCATTTTTGAAAGCGCAATTGCAAAAAGGTCGTAAACCTTTGACTTTTCATCAACTTACGCTACAAATTGAAGGAAAAGTGCCGAAAATCAAAAAGAGTTTTTGCGTTTCGTTCGACGATTGCAACACCAGTGTTTACACACGTGCTTATCCTTTTTTGAAAGCAAACGCTATTCCATTTATCCTTTTTATTACCAAAGATTTAATTGGCAAAAAGAATTTTCTTACAGCCGAACAAATAATGACGCTGGCCAAAGACCCGCTGTGCACCATTGGTTCGCATGCAGTACATCACAAAATGTTCCGCTACTTTACACCCAACGAAGCCAAAGCGGAATACGAACAATCGCGCCGATATTTGCAGCAACTAAGTGGTCAAGCGGTTGATTGCTTTGCATTTCCGTATGGTCGATTGGTAGAAGTATCGTGCGAAAACATTAAACTATTGCAACAAACGGATTATAAATTTGCCTTTTCGGCCATCGCCGGCAACTTAAATCAGCAATGGATAAGTGGGAAGTATTATTTGCCGAGGATAAATGTAAGTGAGAAAATTACTCAAAAAATCAATAATCTAAAATAAAATGGAAAATAAATTACTTTCATTGGTTTTATTATCGTATTATAGTGGCGAACGAATTACAATCGCTTATAATAAAATAAAAACATTATTAGACAAGGAGAAAATACCCTTTGAATTGATTGTAATGGACGATGGTTCGAAAGATAATTCATACCAAATAGCTTTAGAATTGGAAAAGAATGAACCAAACGTGAAAGCTTATCAACTAAGTAAGAATTATACGAGTCATTATTCAATTTTTGCTGGGCTATCGCTTTGCAGTGGAGCTTGTGCAATGCCTATGGTCGATGACGAACAACAGCCTTATTCTACAATTATTGAAATGTATCGTCTTTGGGAAAAAGGCGCGAAAGTCATTATTCCTCACAGAGTTACAAGAGACGATTCGTGGACTAGTCGTTTTTTTTCCGAAACTTATTATAAAATAATGAATTCACTATCAGAAGTACAATTTCCGGTTGGTGGAGCCGATTTGTATTTTATCGATAGAGAAATAATAGATATTTTAGTTACTAAAATTCATCCTATTAAAACCTCAAGTATTACTGAAGTTTTACGTTTAGGTTTTGAACCTGTATTTCTACCATACGATCGACCACTTGGACTAAATAAAGGTAAATCGCGTTGGAGTTTTAAAAAGAAAGTAAATTTAGCAAAAGATACTTTTTTCTCATCATCAACATTTCCAATTCGTTTAATTCTAAATCTAGGGCTATTCTTTTCATTCTTCTCATTTCTACTTATTTGTTTTTATATTTATATTTACTTTTGGGGTGATAATGCATTTTGGAACAACACTTTACCAGGCTGGACATCGTTAGTTGTATTTATATCTTTTTTTAGCGGCTTAATACTTTTCTCATTGGGTATTTTAGCTGAATATATTTGGCGAATTTACGAAGAAGTAAAAGGAAGACCGGGGTTTATTGTAAAAAAGAAATAGAATGCAATCGGATTTGAAAACATTATTAGAAAACAACCTGATTTTCAAAAAACTGTTAGGCTTTTCAATAGTTGGAATTGTTGTAACACTATTTTCAATATTACTTTTATATCTATTTATTCAATTAATTGGAATGAATGTTTATGTTGGATATGTCATTTCTTATTTTCTTTCAATACTTTTATCTTTATTACTCAACAATTTTCTAGTATTTAATAGTGGTAAAATTGAAATTAAAAAGGCTTTTAAATATTATTTGATTTATTTAATTAGCATGATAATTGGGTTAATTGCACTTTGGGTATTTGAATTAACGCTACCCGATTTAAATAAGTTTTGGCTTTCAATACTTTGTATTCCAATTACATATACATGGAATTTTTTATTTACAAATAAATTACTATCAAAATAAAAATTTTAAAAATGAATAAGACAATAATAATTACTGTAAGCTCGTTTTTTCTTCTATTTATATTAACTCCTTTAATATATTTAGCATTTAATGTATTTCCCGCAACAGATGATTTTGGATTTGCAGCGTCATTGCGCGATTCAGATATCTGGTCAATTTCGAAAGCTATATATTTGACTATGGATAATAGATTGAGTGGCAATTTTATTACCTTGTTATTTTGTAATAGTGATACAATATTTATACATCGACTCCAATTTGCAATTTTTATTTTATTACTTTTTAGCTCAATTTACTTGGTTCTTTTCGAGTTTAACAAGTTGTATTTAAAATCTTCAAACTTAAATATTTTTATCCTTTTCACTTTCTTCTCATTTCTTTATATTGCATATAATCCAGGAATCAACGAGGCTTTTTTTTGGTATTCAGGTGTTGCAGTCTGGTCATCAAGTTTGTTGTTCTTTAATATTTTAATCTATAGCATTACCAAATATTTTTCTGTTGTTAAGTATAAATCAATTTTTCTAGTTATAATATCTTTTATTATATTTATACTTACTTCGCAAAATGAAATTATGTTTCTTTTAATGTTTGTAATTTCATTAATTCTCATTTTCAGTTACTTCAATAAAAGGGGAAAGCTATACAGATCACAAATAATTTTGTTATTGGTAATTTTGGCTATAGGAGCAGCAATAGTAATTTTTGGACCTGGTAACTACGAAAGATTAAAATTCATTTCAGAAAAACAACCTGCAACATTACTAAAAGTGCTAATTTCTAACGCTTTATTGTATCGTAAAATCTTTTTATTATCAGATATATTGGTTTTTAACTTATTACTTTTGCCATTTTATTATTACTTAACGTCCAAAGTTGAAGCATATTTCAATCCACGAAAACTATTATTATTAAGTGTAATTTTACTGTTCGTTTTTATATGCCCTTCAATTATAGCAAAAACATTATATTCTTTTCGAATTCAAAATGTAGTATATTATTTATCGCTAATTCTTGTTTTTATAAATTTCTTAAATTTGTCTGTTTATTTGAGACTTAAAAAGACTGTTGTTTTTAGATATTCAAACAAATACTTATTGATTATAGTCGTTTTTTTGTCGTTTATATACTTATCAAAAAAGGAAAGTGTAGTAAGAACTATATATTCAGATATTTTCACAAAGAAAATTGAAAACTATTCTTATAAAATGTTAGAGCGAGAAAAAACAATTTTCAATTGTAAAAATGACACAGTTTATGTAATGCCAATTCTGATTAAACCAAAATCAATTTTTATTTATGATATTTCTACAGATAATACCGATTGGAGAAATTCTGTTTATAATTCCTATTATAAAAAAACAGTTATTTTAAAATGATAATTACATTGCCAGAATTAATAAAACAACCTGATGTATCAGTATTTATAATTACCTACAATCAGGAAAAAACAATTGCCCAAACTATCGAAAGTATATTGGAGCAGGAAGGTGATTTTAGTCTGGAATTGGTGATTGGTGAAGATTGTGGAACGGATGGAACGCGTGAAATCTGCAAAACTTACCAACAGAAATATCCCGATAAAATTACACTTTTATTGCAGGATACAAATCAGGGAATTACCAAAAACTATATAGATACTTTGCGGCTTTGCCGTGGAAAGTACCTGAATGTTTGTGCCGGCGACGATTACTGGATTGATAAACAAAAGATTGCAAAACAATTGGCTTTTTTTGAAGCTAATCCGGATTATGGTGCTGTTACAACTTCGGGCTATCGTTTGCTGGTGGAAAGAAATAAAATGGTGGAAGGAATTGCGCCTTTGCAACCCGAATATAGTGGAAATGTATTCGACAAAACCTGGCGAGGTGGTGTGTACGCGATGCCTTTATCGTTGTTATTCAAAGCCGATTTATTACAATACATCAATTTTGATGAATTTATTCGTCGGAAGTTCTCGGTTGAAGATGTGCCCATGCAGGCTATTTTAGCCAAACACACTAAGTTTGGGCATATACCCGATTTGTGTGTGGTGTATCGTGTGTATAATTCTTCGCAAACATTTATTAATTTCAATCATCCTCGCTACCTGTATTACCATCAGGGATTGGTCGAAATTCGTCGGTATTTGGATGAACTTTTCCCTGGCGAAGTGGAATTCAGCGAACAGTGGGCGCACGACTATATGGTTTATCGGCGATTTTTAGTGGCAGTTTATAATTTTAATTATCAAATGGCACGAAAAGAATTGCTAACCATTCAAAAAACAACACCAAAGGAACAAAAAGCGTTGAGACGTACCAAAACCCGAATTGGTTTTTATATCTTTGCATTGGTAAAACGATGGAAACTGAAACAATCTGAAATGGTTTGAAAATCAGTGTCATCAGCGTTCTATATATTAATTAAAATGAAACAACCCAAAATCATACAATTACCCAAAATCACTGACCCTCGAGGAAACCTGTCTTTTCTCGAAGGTAATAAGCACATTCCGTTCGAGATAAAACGAGCATATTGGATTTATGATGTGCCTGGTGGCGAAACACGTGGAGGTCACGCTTTCAGGGAGCAGCAGGAATTTATTGTGGCCATGTCCGGCAGTTTCGATGTGGTAATTGATACAGGCAAAGGCCGAAAGAAGAAATTTCAGCTCAACCGTTCGTACTTTGGGCTTTACGTACCACCCGGTTGTTGGCGACAAATGACAAATTTCTCGACAAACTCCATTGCCTTGGTGCTTGCATCAACACACTACCACGAGAACGATTATATTCGAAGTTTCGAAGATTTTCGTACCTTTGCTGCTAAATCTAAAAAAAAACAAAGCCTAACTATTCCAAACAATAATCAGTATTCAAATCCGGCTATCGATGATAGCAAAACAAGTGTACACGATTGTAAAATAATTGAATTGGACAAAAATCATCGAGATAAAGGCAATATAACGGTGGTAGAAAATGGTGGCATTGTGCCTTTCGACATTAACCGGGTATATTACTTGTACGATGTACCAGGAGGTGAAGAGCGTGGCGGTCATGCACATAAAGAGCTCTATCAGTTAATAATAGCAGCTGGAGGTAGTTTCGATGTAGTGCTCGACGATGGCAAAGAAAAACGAACAGTTCATCTCAATCGCCCCTATCAAGGACTTAAAGTTGTACCCGGTATATGGCGTGAACTCATTAACTTTTCGTCGGGTTCGTGTTTGTTAGTTATGGCTTCGCACCGATACGACGAAAAGGATTATATTCGAAAATATGAGGAGTTTGAAATAATAAAAAATTACACTGTGTAACTCTGAGTTTACACAATGTAACACTGTGAAATATATGATACATAAACTTGCCGACGTTCAATCGTCGAACATTCCTGAAAGCACTCGAATTTGGCAATTCGTAGTGATTTTGCCCGGAGCGGTAATTGGCGAAAACTGCAATATTTGCAGCCAGTGCTTTGTCGAAAACGACGTAAAAATAGGTGATAATGTTACCGTTAAGAATGGCGTTTACCTGTGGGATGGAATAACGATTGAAGATAATGTACAGATTGGACCAAACGTAACTTTTACCAACGATAAATACCCGCGTGCTAAGCAAGCATTCGAACTACAACGCACAACCATCAAAAAAGGAGCTTCCATTGGTGCTGCATCGGTGATTTTGGGTGGCGTAACCATAGGCGAAAACGCATTGATAGGTGCTGGAAGTGTGGTTACAAAAGATGTTCCTGTCAATGAATTGTGGGTAGGAAATCCGGCAAGGTTTGTAAGAGTTTTGTGAGTTACACCATGTTACTCTATGGTAACACAGAGTTACACAGTGAAATTAAAAAAAAATATGGAAATAGATCAAATTACCCATGAAATAATCGATTCTGCATACAAAGTTCATACTGCTTTAGGGCCAGGATTGCTTGAATCTGCCTATAGAACTTGCTTAGCTTATGAATTACGTAAAAAAGGGTTGAAAGTTGAAGAGGAAAAACCACTTCCATTAATTTATGAAGAAATTAATTTAGAATGTGGATACAGACTTGATATTCTTGTTGAAAACAAGGTAATTGTTGAGTTAAAAACTGTATCAGAATTTAATGATGTTCATTTAGCACAGATACTTACCTATCTACGATTTTCCGAAAAGCATGTTGGATTATTGTTAAATTTTTATGTAAAAAGTCTCAAAAATGGGATAAAAAGAGTAGTGTTATAAATTTCACTGTGTTACACTGTGTTTTACTCGGTGTTACTCTGTGTAAAGAAAAAGTATATGATAAAATTTCTCGACCTCCAAAAAATAAATGCCCAATACGCTTCAGAATTAAAGGTAGCTTCAACTCGTGTAATTGATAGCGGCTGGTATCTGCTGGGCAACGAAGTGAAAAACTTTGAAACGCATTTAGCGGAATATGTAGGTGTAAAACACGCCATTGGCGTGGCTAACGGATTGGATGCCTTGCGTTTAATACTAAAAGCTTATATCGAAATGGGCATTATGGCCGAAGGCGATGAAGTGATTGTTCCGGCTAATACCTACATTGCTTCTATTTTAGCTATTAGCGATAACCGACTCACACCTGTGCTGGTTGAACCTGATATAAACAGCTACAATTTAAATATTTCGCTGATTGAAAAACACATAACTGCCCGTACCAAAGCTATTATGGTGGTGCATTTGTACGGTCAGGTTTGCTGGGGTGAAGAGTTGGAGGCATTGGCAAAAAAATACAATCTGAAAATTATTGAGGATAATGCGCAAGCGATAGGGGCAGTGGGTGGCTCGCAGAGCCTCACACAAGCTGCTCGAAAAACCGGTTCATTAGGCGATGCTGCTGGCTTCAGCTTTTACCCAGGAAAAAATCTGGGTGCAATGGGCGATGGAGGAGCTGTAACCACCAACGACGATGCATTAGCTACCATGGTTCGCGCATTGGGAAATTACGGAAGCAAACAAAAATATGTGAATGAATATCAAGGATTAAATAGCCGCTTGGACGAGCTACAAGCTGCCCTGTTGGATGTGAAATTGCGCTATATTGATGCCGACAACCAACGCCGCCGCGAAATAGCACAATATTATATCGAAAATATTAAAAATGATAAATTAATTCTTCCCATTTATAATTTATCATTCACCATTCACCATTTTTCTCACGTTTGGCATCTTTTCGTAATCCGTTGCACCGAGCGCGAACGGCTTCAGCAGTATTTGACCGATAATGGCATTCAAACACTGATTCATTACCCAATACCGCCTCACAAACAAGGAGCATATAAGGAAATGAACACTGTTGCTTTTCCAATCACCGAACAAATTCACAACGAAGTACTTAGCTTGCCTATGAGTCCCGTTATGGAGTGGGAAGAAGTGAAATATGTGGTAGAGATAGTGAATAATTTCAACTGAAACAAGACATAAGAAAAAATAAGCAATAATATTTTATGTAGAGCATAGAATATCAAAATTTTAGAGATAAATAAGTTGTAATTATTTCGAGATCATGTACATCGGTATCGTCTAAAACATCAAATTGCTCACTATCAACATCAAGCACAGCAATTACTTGCTTTTGCTTATCAAAAATTGGGACTACAATTTCGGCTACCGACTTACTGCTACAAGCTATGTGACCTTTAAATTTTTCAACATCAGGTACTAACAAACTTTTGCCTTCTTTCCATGCAGTGCCGCACACTCCTTGCCCATATTTTATTCTGGTACAGGCTATTGGACCCTGAAACGGTGCTAAAACTAACTCATTTGCTTTCACTAAATAAAAGCCAACCCACCACCAGCCGAAAACTTCTTTGAGTGCGGCTGCCACATTAGCTAAATTAGCAATAAGGTCGCTTTCGGGTGCAATAAGTGCAGCAATTTGTGGAAGTAACACTTCGTATTTCTGTTGTTTTGAATAGCTTGCATCTATTGTAATTTCTTCTGCCATAGTAACTTATAATTCAATTGTATGTATTACATAAAAAGAGACTGCAAATATAATTTTGCAGCCCCCTTATTTGGTTAATACCAAGTTTTTTTATTTTCTTGTATTGCGTTTGCGTTCGTTCTCGTCTAAGAAAATTTTACGCAAGCGAATACTTTTTGGTGTTATTTCCACATATTCATCTTCTTTGATGTATTCCAAGGCTTCTTCCAAGCTGAAAACAATTGGTGGAATGAGTTTCGCTTTGTCGTCGGCACCGGACGCACGCATGTTGGTAAGTTTTTTAGGCTTGGTAACATTTACAACAATATCACCTTCTTTGGCGCTTTCGCCTACTACTTGTCCGGCGTAGATATCGTCTTGCGGAAAAACAAAAAATCGCCCTCTATCTTGCAATTTATCAAGCGAATAAGCAAATGCTTTTCCATCCTCCATCGAAATAATTGAGCCATTGTTACGCTTCTCGATAGTACCTTTGTAAGGTTGATATTCTAAGAAACGGTGCGAAAGAATTGCTTCGCCCGCCGAGGCAGTAAGCACTGCATTGCGCAAGCCAATTATGCCACGCGAAGGTATAAGGAACTCTAATTGCACGCGGTCGTTAACCACTTCCATAGTGAGCATTTCGCCTTTTCGAATGGCAACCATTTCAATCACTTTGCCAGAGCAGTCTTCAGGAAGGTTCACAGTAAGTTGCTCAATAGGCTCACAACGTTTGCCGTCAATTTCTTTAAAAATTACCTGAGGCTGACCAACTTGCAGTTCGTAGCCTTCACGGCGCATAGTTTCGATAAGTACTGATAAGTGAAGAACGCCACGTCCGTAAACGTGCCAAACGTCCGAATTCAGATTTTTTTCAACGCGCAACGCTAAGTTTTTGTCCAACTCTTTCATCAAGCGGTCGTGAATGTGGCGAGAGGTAACGAATTTACCTTCTTTACCAAAAAATGGTGAGGTATTGATGGTAAAAACCATACTCATGGTTGGTTCGTCGATAGCAATTGGTGTAAGAGGTTCCGGATTTTGCAAATCGCACACCGAATCGCCAATTTCAAAACCTTCGATACCCACCAAAGCACAGATATCGCCCGAGCCAACTTCCGTTGTCTTCGTACGTCCTAAACCAGTAAAGGTGTGTAATTCTTTGATGCGTGATTTTATAGCTTTACCATCACGTTTCACAAGATTAACATCCATTCCTTCGCGCAAGGTGCCGCGATGAACACGCCCTACGGCAATACGCCCTACATAAGAAGAGTAATCGAGTGACGTGATAAGCATTTGAGGCGTGCCTTCAATAAATTCAGGTTCGGGAATGTAAGCAATAATGGCATCTAAAAGTGGAATAATGGTAGTTGTTTCATTTTTCCAGTCTTCGCTCATCCAATTGTTTTTAGCCGACCCATAAATGGTGTGGAAGTTAAGCTGCTCTTCGGTAGCGTCCAAATTGTACATCAGGTCGAACACCATTTCGTGCACTTCGTCGGGACGGCAATTGGGTTTATCCACTTTATTGATAACAACAATAGGAGTAAGCCCAAGTTGTAATGCTTTTTGAAGTACAAAACGGGTTTGTGGCATGGGACCTTCAAAAGCATCAACCAAGAGCAAAACGCCATCGGCCATGTTGAGAACACGTTCTACTTCACCACCAAAATCGGCGTGACCCGGCGTGTCAATAATATTAATTTTATAACCAAGATAATCGATGGATACGTTTTTGGCTAAAATGGTAATTCCTCGTTCACGTTCGAGGTCGTTATTATCCATAATTAACTCACCGGCGGCTTCGTTATCGCGGAATAGATGCCCCGCCATCAACATTTTATCTACAAGAGTAGTTTTACCGTGGTCAACGTGGGCAATAATAGCAATGTTTCTAATTTTCTGCATGGAACACAATCATTTTTTTTAGGGTGCAAAGGTAGTGAAAATTATTCAGATTTTCTTTGAGTTAAATTATCTTGTTGAATATTAGTTTTTTAGCACTTCTAATTTCGCAAACTTGAGCAATAAAGATTTAATTCCTTTGGTGCCAAAGTCAATATTTGCTTTTTCGTTGCCGTTCACAAGCGATGTTTCGAGCACCACACCAATGCCAAAAACGCCATGCTTCACCAGGCTGCCAATGGGATAGGTGTCGTTGCTAACAGCGTGGGTTTGTTGCTGCGTAGGACCAATTTTGCGAAGCGAATTTTGTTGCGGCTCTCTGTTTGCCGGCATTGATTTTACGGGATTTGTTTTAAACCGTTCGTTTCCCGAAAACCGTTTGCGTTCTATCTCCATGTCATCGTTCCAATTTGAGAAGCGGCTTTGCTTAGGCTCAAAATCAATATCTTTGGAGGATTCGATATATTGAGGGTCAATATCTTTAATGAAACGACTGGGATTACAAAAATCGGACTTTCCGTTGCGGAAACGCGAGCGGGCGTGACTGATATAGCATCGCTCTTCGGCGCGCGTTATGGCTACATAGAACAACCTGCGTTCCTCTTCCAAACTCCGATCATTGTCTAATGAATAACTTGAAGGAAATAGATTTTCTTCTACGCCCACAATAAAAACAGCTTTAAATTCGAGCCCTTTTGCCGCATGGATGGTCATCAACGTAATTTTATTACTATTGGTATCCTTGTCGGTATCTTGGTCGGTGAGTAGGGATACTTCAGACAGAAAATCGGGCAAAAAGGCATCTTTGCCTGCTACTTTTTCGCGTTCGCAAAACTCATGAATGGCTTTCAGCAGCTCTTCCACATTATCTTTCCGGCTCAAACTTTCCGTCGATTTATCAGTGAATGCATCGCTTATTAAACCTGTTTGTTTCACAATATCGCTCACTACTTCGTACGCATTCATTGTTTCTTTTTTTGTAGCGAACAAAGCAATAAGCGATTTGAATTTAGCTAATTTTAAAGCTGTTCCTGCATTGACAGGCAGGTTGTAGCGCAAAGCATCGTCCAGCACATCCCACGCACCAACGCCCTGTTCGCGTGCCGTATCAAAAAGTTTCCCCACAGTGGTATCGCCAATGCCACGTGCCGGCACGTTGATAATTCGCTTTATTGCCTCTTCGTCGTTGAAATTGCATGCCAACCTGCAATAAGCAATCACATCTTTGATTTCCTTCCGTTGATAAAACGATAAGCCACCATAAATGCGGTATGGAATAGCATTTTTGCGCAGCGAATCCTCCATTACACGCGATTGCGAATTGGTGCGGTATAAAATGGCAATGTCCGAATAGTTGTATGCAAACGTTTTGTGTAGTGATTTAATTTCGTCGGCAACCAAAATGCCCTCTTCCAAATCGGTAAAAGCCGTCATTTCATGTATCAGCGAGCCTGTTTCTTTTTCGGAAAATACCGTTTTACGGATTTGTTTTTCGTTTTTGTCAATCAAGCTATTCGCAGCATTCACAATGGTTTGTGTAGAACGGTAATTGCGCTCTAATTTAAAGGTTTGCGTGTTGTGATATGCTGTTTTAAATTGGAGAATATTGTCGATGTTAGCACCACGAAAAGAGTAAATGCTTTGCGCATCGTCGCCAACAACGCAAATACGCTCATGCGTTTCCGAAAGTTTTTTCACAATGAGGTATTGAGCAAAATTGGTATCTTGATACTCGTCCACCAAAATGTAAGCAAAAGTTTGTTGATATTTTGTCAAAATAGTAGGGTTATTGCGAAATAACACGTTGGTTTGCAGTAGCAAATCATCAAAGTCCATCGCATCGGCTTGTTTACAACGGTTACAGTAGAGGCTATAAATTTCGGAAACTCGTGGTATTTTAGCATACATATCGCTCTTTTGCAAATCGGCATTAGCCGCATAGGCATTGGGCGAAATTAAGTTGTTTTTGGCATAAGAAATGCGGCTGTGCACAAGTCCATGTTTGTATAGTTTATCGTCCAATTTAAGCTCTTTAACAAGACTTTTTATAAGGCTTGTAGAGTCGGCACTGTCATAAATACTGAAATTTTTTGTGAATCCAATATGTACAGCTTCAGCACGTAGAATACGCGAAAAAATAGCGTGAAAGGTGCCCATCCAAAGATATCGCGCGGTATCCACACCAACCATTTCGGCAATTCGTTCTTTCATTTCGCGAGCAGCTTTGTTGGTAAATGTCAATGCCAGAATAGACGATGGGCGCAAACCGCGTTTGAGCAGATAGGCTATCTTGTAGGTTAATACGCGCGTTTTTCCTGAGCCTGCTCCTGCTATTACCAAGGATGCACCGTCAATATATTCAACAGCTTTGCGCTGACTTTCGTTGAGTTCGTTTAAAAATTCCATACTGCAAAGATACTACAATGATTCAAAACTAAAAAAAACGATGCTTAGGTGGTTGGAGCTTCATTTGAAAAATCACAAACCTGTTTGATGCAGCTTTTGATGTCATGAAATGGATAGTGGAGAAGGTAGGAAATTTTGTGATTGGAGTAATACGCACGGTAAGATGCTGTGCGTGCCAAACTCCGATCAAAAAAAGGTTTTGTTCCAACAAGCATTGCCCACATTTCGGCAGCAAAGCCAAGCGCAAGCAATGTTTTTTTACCCAAACACCAACGAGGGCGTTTTTTGCCAAAGCCATCTGCCATAGCATCGATAATTTGCTTATTGGAACAATTTTGAGCCACTACGATATAGCGCTCTGCGCTTATGTTTCGTGCTACCAAAGCCATCATTATTTTCACCACATCCTGCACATCCACATAGCCACTGCCACCAAGTGTATAAAATGGAAGTCCACGACGCACACGATTGAAAAGAGCGGCACTACCAGTTTGCGTTCCCGAGTAGCCTAAAATGACACCAGGATTCACAATTACTGCATTTAAACCTTGCGCAATGCCACTCCAAACTTCCTGTTCGGCATAATACTTACTTAGCGCGTAAGCGGAACGTTGTTTAACATCCTCCATGTTAGAGTTCTCGTCCACCATGTCTGTACGAGCAGCTCTACCACAAGCGGCAATTGAACTCACGAAACAAAATTGCTGCACTTTTTTTGTGATTGCAGCTTGCACTATAAAAGCTGTACCCCGCACGTTGGTTAGCACAAGTTGCTCATTACCATCGCTTAACGACACTATTGCCGCACAATGATACACCGTGTGCATACCAGTCAGCGCATCAGATATTTCAGCTTTATTACAAACATCAGCAGTTCGCCAAATTATTCTTTGTAAATACTTTTCGGGCTCATGGCTGTAAAACTGAAAAATTTTACGAAGCGAATCTACATTGCTTTGACATCGCCGAGTAGCATAAACCAATTCGTTTTCCTGCAACAAATGCCACAATAAATGTCCGCCGACCAAGCCGGTTGCACCAGTAACCAATATCATTATTATTTGTTTTTATAAAATTCGATGCTCAAAATTACGGAAAGAAACTGTATTTTTGCATACTAAAATAAGAGAATTTAATTTTTTCTTCACATTTCGCACCTTGTTACTATGCCACAAACAGATACACTCACCTTTGTAAAAGACTCCTTGAAGCTTGCTTTGGATACGTTGCAGCAAAAAGATTCGGATGTAGTTGTAGTATTCAAAGGCTATGAGGGTGTTTTGCGCGTACCATCGCCGGCAACAGAGCCATGGGTTTTTATTCTTATAATGCTTGCCTTTGCCTTCGTGGTGCTTGCTGTTGTTCGATCAACAAATCCCATCAGCAATGTATTCACGTCTTTTTTTAACAAGAGGGAGCGAACGAGCTTGTTTTTGAAAACATCTATTGATAATTTTGAACAAAAATTCTGTTTTTTTAATTTTTCAGTCATTTCAATAAGTCTTTTTGCATACCTCAACTTTCAGGCACAAAACCTAACTTTTATTTTCACAACCTACTTGTGGATAATGGTGATAGTACTTGTATTTTTACTATTTAAATACCTTGCAGCCAAAGTTATAACTTATGTTTTTTTTGACAAGTCAATAGAGAGATCATTGTATGATAGCTATTTAAGTGTGATGAGGTTTATTTCAATGTTACTTTTCCCAATCACCTTGTTGCAGCTTTATTCCACTATAGTTAGCCCTGAAATTGCCCGCCAATATGCAATTTCTGTGGTTGTTATAGGGCTAATGTTGTTGCTGCTAAAACTTTTACATATTTTTTACAACAAACTTATAGTTTTTTTATATATAATGTTGTATCTTTGCACCCTTGAAATTTTACCCCTACTCATCCTATTAGAGGCATTTCAAATTATATTAAAAGGGAACTAATTATTTAACTCTACCGCATTGAAAATTAAGAAGATACTGGTTTCGCAACCACAACCAACCAGTGAAAAATCGCCCTATTTTGACATAAGCGAAAAGTATGGTTTTAAAATTGATTTTCGTCAGATGATAAAAGTTGAGCCAATTTCTTCAAAAGAATTTCGGACGCAACGCATTTCGATATTAAGCTATTCGGCTATCATTTTTAATGCGCGTCATGGCATCGATCATTTTTTTCGTATTTGCGAAGATTTACGCATAACAATTCCCGAAACGATGAAGTATTTTTGTGTAACAGAATCTGTTGCCGTATATTTACAACATTATATTCATTTTCGCAAACGAAAAGTTTTTTATGTGAATACAGGTAAAATGGCTGATTTAGTTACTCTTATGAATAAGCATGCAGCTGAAAAATACTTATTAATCACATCGGATGTGCAGAATGAAGAAACACAATCCGCACTCGAAAAATCAAAATTTGTTTGCGACAAAGCCGTTATGTATCGTACTGTAAGCAATGATTTTGCTCCCAATGAAGAATTCAATTACGATATGCTATTGTTTTTCAGCCCGTTAGGGATAGCCGCTTTGAAGAAAAATTTTCCTAATTTTGAGCAAGGTGATATTAAAATTGGCTGCTTCGGAGCAACTACATGTCAGGCAGTGAAAGACTTGGGATTACGGTTGGATTTTCATGCCCCAACACCCGAGGCACCCTCGATGACCAAGGCACTCGAAGATTACATGAAAGAATATGTAAAAAACTACAAAAAATAAGCAACAGCTTGCAAATTGAAAACCTATCCCATAAGTTTGGAACTTTTTCCGTACTTTTGGGATAGTTTTTTTTTGATATGACACACAAATTTACATTTCCCAAGAAAGAGCATCTGTGCGGCGAAATACGAATTGCCAACTTATTTACTCATGGAAAAGCTTTTATAGTTTATCCGTTACGCGTTGTGTATAGTATCGAAGCCACGCAGAAAGAAATACCTGTACGTGTTTTGGTGGGGGTACCTAAAAAACGTTTTAAGCTTGCTGTAAACCGAAATCGTATCAAACGACTCATACGAGAAGCCTACCGCTTGCAAAAAATCACGTTGGTTGAACATTGTTTAGAGGGCAAAGTTTCGGTTCAAATTGCTTTTAACTATGTGGCAGACAATGAAATTGATTACAAAACAATTGAAAAGAAAATGATGATTGCCATGGAGCGCATCATTCAGCAATTTCCAAACCATTCAACATAAACGTATTTGTTATAATGAAAAAAATCATTGCACATATATTTTTATTACCCGTTTATTTTTATCGTTACAGCATTTCGCCCCTACTAACATCGCGGTGCCGCTACACGCCTACTTGTTCGCAATATACGGTAGAAGCAGTGCTCAAGCATGGTATTTTCAAAGGCGGTATTTTAGCCATAAAACGCATTTTTAGCTGTCATCCATGGGGTGGTAGTGGTTACGACCCGGTGCCTTGAGCGAAACTTATTTGGGTAATTATAATTCGAGTAGCCCTTGCGGTAGATCTACGAAAATTTGCTTATTTTCGTGGTCGATGTGATTTATGTAATCTTCGCCAACTGGTATGAGTAATTCATTGTTTTGCTTTTCAATAACAAAAAGTGTATTCGCTGTTGTTTGATCCACCTCAACAATAATTCCTAATGAACCATGCTGATTGTCGATTAGTTCAAAGCCAACAAAATAATCGAATTCTATCTCGGTATCTTCTACTTCATTAAGATGTTTTTTGGGGATAAAAATTGTTTTTCCAAAAAAAAGGCGTGCCTTCTCTTCCGAGTTTATATCCTCAAATTTAAGCAGTCCGCTGCTGTTAGATTTTATACGATAGTCTTCTATAAAAAAAGGAACGTAAATACCCTCCATTTCTATTACAAAGTAAGGAATTTCTTGTCTATCAAACACATCTGTTGTAAAACTAAATGTCAATTCGCCATTTACGCCGTGAGGTTTATTTATTTGACCAATTGGGAATATTTCGTCGTTTTGAATCATGTCGTTTATTGAAGGGGCTGGTGAGCCAAATTATAAAAGCTTGACAAAGGTACAAAAATATTATGCTTTGCATTGTGCCGATAATAAAGTATATTTGCAACAAAATAAAATAGCTACAAGAACATGCAATTTTTCCGAGTACAACAATTATCATTTATCATACTTGTGAGTTTATTTACAGCTTGCAATAGCACCAAATATGTTCCTCAGGATAGTTATTTACTGCACAAAGTAAGCATTTTGCCAGATATTAAAAATTTGGATATGAGCGAATTAAATGAATACCTGCGTCAAACTCCCAATCAAAAAGTGTTCGGATTGTGGCGTATGCAGCTGGGCATTTACAACTTAGCGCCTCGGGACACCACACGTCGTTTCAAGCGTTTTCTGAGCCGAACGTTTCGGAATATCGGCGAAGCGCCAGTACTTTTTGATAGTAGAATGACCGAATTATCAGCCAAGCAATTGACTATGTTGTATAAAAATAAAGGTTATATAAATACCCAAGTAGATACTATTTTAAAAATTAACGGGAAAAAATTAGATCTGCTATATAAAATAAACACAAACAAAGCCTACACAATACGTAATTATAAAACTATATCCAACCATCCTGTTTTTGATTCGATTGCTGCCGACACGCTTCGATCCGTTGTCCATAGAGGAATGAATTTCGATACAGACATGTTGAACGAAGAGCGCTCGCGCATTACAGCACGTATGCGTAATACGGGATATTATAATTTTATCAAAGACTTTATTGTTTATACTGCCGATAGTACATGGAGTTCCAACAAGGTAGATGTGAAATTAGATATTCGTGCAAATTTAAAAAATAATAGTGCGCCTATCAATTGGTTAGTTTTTCGCCAGTATTACATTGGCAAAGTTTATTTTGTTGTAAATAACACTGAAAATAATGACTCCATAACTTCTATCAACAGCAAAATTGACACAACAAGCTTCCGAAATTATTTTTTAATTCAACCCAAACAAAAATTTGTTGATATTGATGCACTTGTTCACAACACTTTTATAGAGCCGAATACCATTTACAACGATTTGTCAGTAGAGCGAACTTATGCTGCCCTGAATGTACTTGCACCTATTAAATATGTTAATATAACATTCAAAGAAGGTTTGGTGCCCGATGTATTGGATAGCTATATCTACATTGTTCCAGGGAAGCAAATAAGTGTATCGGCTGAAATTGAAGGGACGCTTACCAAAGGCTATTTAGGAGGTGCTACCCAGCTTGGTTATGTCAATAAAAATCAGTTTAAGGGTGCCGAAACACTAACATTACAAGGACGTTTAGCATTGGAAAAACAAAATATTGATTGGGCACGTGAAACAAGTGGTCAGGTGGGTTTGATGTTTCCCCGGTTTATTTTTCCTATTGGAAGCTATGATTTTAAACGAAGCATACATGCCAACACACAATTTACGACAAATATAAGCTATCAAAATCGTCCAAAAGAATTTACGACCAACAACATTACTGGTGGTATGAATTATTCGTGGAATACTCGCAAAACACATCACCAGTTTGAGTTATTCAATCTGAGTTATGTTTTTTTTCCTTACATCGATTCTACATTTCGCGCCACTTATATCACGCCAGGTTTATACAACAAATATAATTATCAAGACCATTTCATTATGCGCACGGGCTACAATGGCTCAGTAAGTTCATTTAACTCGAAAAGACCACTTCGTAATTATTCCGTTCAAAGTTACAACATCGAGTCGGCAGGCAACTTACTGTATGCCATAAATTCAGTTTTAGGAACGAAAAAAGAAGCAGATGGATTTTTCAAACTTTTCAATGTGCGCTATGCACAATACCTTCGCGGAGAATTTAATACAGCACATTACCAAATTTTTGATAAAAACAACCGCTTGGTTTACCATGCCGGCTTGGGCGTAGCAATGCCTTTCGGCAATGCTGATATCATACCTTACGAGCGTCGTTTTTATGCCGGTGGAGCCAATAGTGTTCGTGGCTGGAGCGAAAGCCGGCTTGGTCCGGGTGTGTACGAACGAAATCCCAATGCCCGCTCGCGCGACTACAACCAAGTAGGCGATTTGAAGCTTGACCTCAACGTAGAATATCGGGCTAAATTATTTTGGCTTTTAGAAGGCGCCCTATTCTTGGATGGTGGAAACGTATGGACTATAAAAGATTATCCCACTGAACAACCCGGAGGACAGTTTCAATGGAATAGTTTTTATAATCAAATTGCTTTATCATACGGATTAGGAGCACGACTCGACTTTTCGTTTTTTGTATTCCGAGTGGATATGGGTGTCCGCCTTTTCGACCCCGTAAAACCCGCTGCACAACGTTGGCGAACAGCCCCTTCGTTGAATGAAGATTTTGCTTTGCATATTGCTATTGGCTATCCTTTTTAAATTTTAAAAAAAAACGTACGCATGAAATTACAACTCAAAAACCCGATTGTGTTTTTTGACCTCGAAACAACAGGTACTAACATTGTTTCTGATCGCATTGTGGAAATATCCTATCATAAAGTTTCGCCTAACGGACGCGAAGAAACAAAAACAATAAGGATAAACCCGGACATGCCCATTCCTAAGGGAGCGTCTGACATTCATGGCATTTTAGATGCCGATGTGGCTAACTGCCCTAAGTTTAAAGAAGTTGCAAAAGAAATTGCAAACGACATTGAAGGTTGCGATTTGGCTGGTTACAATTCAAACCGATTCGACATACCCTTGCTTGCCGAAGAGCTGCTACGTGCCGAAGTGGACATGGACCTGATGAAACGTAAATTTGTGGACGTGCAGGTTATTTTTCATAAAATGGAAGCACGAACTTTGGGAGCTGCTTATAAATTTTATTGCAACAAAGATTTGGTTGGTGCTCATGGTGCAGAAGCCGACACCCTTGCTACTTACGAAGTGCTTCAGGCACAATTAGATAGATATCCAGAATTAAAAAACGACATTGAATATTTATCTAAATTTACGATGCAAAATAACAATGTAGATTTTGCAGGACGCATTATTTACAACGATAATGGCGAAGAAATTATCAACTTTGGAAAATATAAAGGAAAAAAAGTTACGGAAGTATTCAAAACAGACATGGGTTACTACGGCTGGATGATGAACAGTGATTTTGCCCTACATACAAAAAAAGTGCTAACCAACATCAAACTAAGAGAATTTCATAAGTAAGTAATTCAGAATTCGGTGATAAACATAAGACTGTCAAAGCAATGAACAAATTTTATTTTTTAAAAATAAGAGGGAAGCGTTTTCTGAAAATTCTTTTTTGGATAGGACTATGCTTACCATACAATTTGTTGGCACAGGAGCCTACGGGCTACTACGATGCTGCTTTGGGCAAAAAAGACAAAGATTTAAAAACAGCTTTATTCAAAATTATTCGTCCACATAAGCAATTAAATTATTTAGCTTTGCCAACAGCCTTCCAATCAACCGATTGGCACCCGGCAACTTCAACCTCACCCAAGGGCTATTACTGGGATATGTATTCGAGCAACCAGCATTCAACGTGGTCAAAACAGGAACTAAACCGTGAACACAATATGCCCAAAAGTTGGTTTGGAGTATCAAGCGACCAAGTAAATGATTTTCAGATAAGCACCGATTTGAATAATTTATATCCATCGGATATTAACGCCAATTCGGCAAAGCTCAATTACGCATTAGGGGTAGTTTCCAATTCAGCAATCTTCTCCAATGGTGTTGTTAAAGTTGGCAGCAACAGCTTTCCAGGTTATAACGGAACCGTATTTGAGCCTGCCAATGAATATAAAGGTGATTTTGCACGCGACTATATGTACATGGTTACTTGCTACGAAGACTATGCTAACACATGGCAAAGCATTGGCACATCGAGTATGCTAATTCGCGGCAGTTATTATCCAGTTCTAAATGCCTATGCAGTGAATTTACTGCTGCAATGGCACCGACAAGATGCGGTGAGCAGCAAAGAAGTAACCCGAAACAATGCCGTTTACAGCTTGCAAAACAACCGAAATCCGTATATTGATTATCCCGTTTTGGCTGAATATATCTGGGGGAAATTTATAGGCGAAACTTGGGACGGTAGTAACGATGATCCCGAAAACAATAGCCCTCTGAAGGCATTGTATTCAGCAACCGATAAAAGTGTTTTTGTAAGTATCAAAAATCCCCAAGCTGCATTTTATTCCATATTTTCGGTTTTTGGTATGCTCAAACAGTCCGGTGAAATTTCAGAAACATCTAAAATTAGCCTTAATAAGGAGAACAAGATTTTTGATAAAGGGATTTACCTGATAGTAGTTTACACGGGTAATTATCGCAAGTCAACCCGATTTTTAGTATATTGAATAAGTAAACAATTTCAGTTATAACTGTTTACTACTTTGTTGAATTGTAGTATTTTAAACCCTATAAATCTAAAACGTATGCGACATTTAATTTTCAAAAAAATTCTTCTATCTATTCCCTTATTAGCTTTTTCTTTTCTGACCATCCAGGCACAAAATGCTCCAGCTAATATCTGCAAAGGCATAGTGCGCGACAAGAAAACAGGAAACTACCTTGCTTTTACAAGCGTAGCGTTGCAAGGAACAAATATAAGAACAGTTGCCAACTCGGTAGGCGAATTTGCCCTTAAAGTTCCATCTACCCTTGCAAATTCAATACTCGAATTTCAATACATAGGCTATCAATCGAGGCGATTGCCAGTCTCCAATTTTGGCACCAACCTCATGACAGTAGAATTAGAAAATGTAGCAGTTGAGCTACCCGAAGTGAGCGTCATATCTTCCGATGCCGAAGCTTTGGTACTTGCCATGTTTGCTCACAAGGGCACAAATTACTCGAATCAAGAAGAGCATTTTACTGCATTTTATCGCGAAACCATTCGTAAAAACCGTTCGTATGTATCGCTTTCCGAGTCGGTGGTAGATGTATATAAGCAAGCTTACACATCCTATAAAGCTGATGGCGTAACCACCTATAAAGCCCGCAAAAAAACAGACTATAGCAAAGTAGATACACTCCTATTCAAGCTCATGGGTGGACCATTCAATGCACTTTATTTAGATTTGATAAAATATCCCGAAATGATTTTCACAGACAACATGAAGGAAAACTACGAATTTAGTTTCGACCGTTCTACACTTAGTGACCAAAAGCGTATTTTTATTGTTAATTTTAAGCAAAAACCTTTGATTGACGATCCGCTTTATGCAGGAAAACTCTATATCGTTGCCCAAACCATGGCTTTGAAGAGTGCTGTTTTCAAACTCAATGTTCAGAATAGAGAAGCGGCATCCACTATGTTTATTTTCAAAAAACCTCTCCGTGCCACTGTATATCCATTAGAGGCAACTTACAGAATCGATTTTTTTGAAAAAGACAACAAATGGTACTATGGTTATAGTCGCATAGAGCTTGCTTTACGCGTAAACTGGAAGAAAAAATTGTTTCATAGTACATTTTATTCCACCATAGAAATGGCTGCTACCGAACGCGAAAAATCAATTGACAAAAAAGCATCTTGGAAGAAGGAACGCATACACCCCACCATTGTGATAGCCGATGAAGTGAGTGGTTTTGCTGACCCTGACTTTTGGGGTGAGTTTAATGTTATTGAACCTGAAAAACCTATTGAAGCAGCCATTCGTAAAATCCAAAAACAACTTCAGAAGAAATAAACTTTTGAATAGAACTTACGTAAAAACAAAAATTTCACAAAAAATAAGTGTTAAATAATTAGGTACTTAAGTGTCTATTTAAAAAATTAGTTATATTTGTAGCCCATATTTTTGTATTATTTGTGATCAATAACTATTAATAAATTTATTTTATGAAACATTTTTTTACCGCTCGCCAATATTTATTGTTGGCTATTCTTATTTTGTTTATTGTTAATGCAAATGCGCTTACCTATAAGGTTCAAGTACCTCAGGGCACAATGGAATGTTATTTTGCCGGTGAAATTAATGGCTGGATACATCAAAAAATGACTATGACGGACTCTACAAAGTTTGAAATTGATTTTGCTGCAGCAACTACCATGCAGCAATATAAGTACTGCTCTGGTCCTGGTTGGGGTTTTGAAGAGATAAGACCCAATGGTGAAAATAGGACATGGTCTGTTAGTGATGTAGTAACAGGATGGGCACTAATTTACAATCCCAACACCTTGCCAGAGAAAGTTACCTATACTGTTACGGTGCCTTTAGGAACGAAAGGATGTTGGATTGCGGGAGCAAATAATAATTGGGCTTTCAACGAAATGCAACGCATTGATTCTACACACTACACAATTACTGTCAGCACCACAACACGTGATAAGTATAAATATTGTTCGGGTCCTGATTGGAAATATACCGAGTTAGATTCAGTCTTTCAAGATGTACCGAACAGAGATTATAAACCAAATGACAAAGTCGCTCACTGGACTTATATTTATGATCCAGATTCAACGGCAAATCCGATTTATGGCTGTATGGATGCTAAAGCAATAAACTACAATCCATTAGCAACAGCACCGGCACAATGTATTTACGATTCTGTTCCAAATCAAATTGTAGGTTGTATGGATTCGATTGCTAAAAACTACAATCCATTAGCAACCGTTCCGGCACAATGTATTTACGATTCTGTTCCAAATCAAATTGTAGGTTGTATGGATTCGATTGCTAACAACTACAATC
>MNZK01000019.1:35991-82129 GCA_001873635.1 Porphyromonadaceae bacterium CG2_30_38_12
TTCCAGCACAATGTATTTACGACAGTGTTCCAAATTCGAACAAACTAACCTATCGGGTAACTGTGCCTGCGGGTACTTATGAATGTTATTTTGCCGGAATGATAAATAACTGGACACAACAGAAAATGACCAAAATTGGAGATTTGCTGTATGAAATAACATTTATAAATGCAACTAAAGAACAGGAATACAAGTATTGTTCGGGACCGAGCTGGGCATTTGTCGAAAACACACCCGAAGGTAAAAACCGCGTATGGAATGAAACAGATGTGGTAAGTTCGTGGTCAAATATTTATAATCCAAACCTGGTAGAAGTAGATGTAACTTATAATGTTTCAGTACCTTTGGGAACAAACAAATGTTACTTTTCGGGTGCCGCAACTAATTGGCAATTTTCTGAAATGGAAAAAATAAGTGATACAAGTTATAAGCTAACGCTTAAAACAGCCTATCGCAACAAATACAAATACTTATCAGGACCCGATTGGAAGTATAGCGAATTGGATTCAACCATGCAAGTTACCCAAGACAGAGATTATACAACTACAGATAAAGTTTCACGTTGGGCTGCAATCTACAATCCAAACGGTTCAGACATAATAATGGGCTGTACAAATCCCAAAGCACTGAATTTTAACAAATACGCCAATAAAGAAGATGGAAGTTGTAAATTTCCTGTTACAACCGAACCTATTTATGGCTGTACAAATCCGGTGGCACGCAACTATAACCCGCTTGCAACCATCGAAAATGGAAGTTGTACTTTTGGCGATTCAACCATGATTGTATGGGGTTGTATGGATTCAATAGCTTCAAATTATAATCCAAAAGCAGTTAAAGACAATGGCACATGTGCTTATGGAGATTCAACGATTGTTTATGGTTGTATGAATCCAACAGCTAAAAACTATAATCAATTAGCAAATAAAGAAGATGGAAGTTGTATTTTTGTTGATTCAGCTCAAGTAATATGGGGCTGTACAAATCCAACTGCAACCAATTACAATCCAAAAGCAAACAAAGAAAACGGAACTTGTACTTTTGTGGATTCGGTTCAAGTGGTATGGGGATGTACCAATGTGCAAGCCATGAACTATAACCCAAAAGCTACTATGGAGAATGGTAGTTGTACTTTTGCAAACGATCCAACTGTAATTTACGGTTGCACCAAGCAGGGCGCCTTGAATTATAACCCATCGGCAAATAAAGAAAATGGTTCGTGTATATTCAAAGATTCGACAATTATGGTGCTGGGCTGTACCAATGCAATGGCTAAAAATTACAATCCACTTGCAACTAAGGACAACGGAACATGTATTTATCAGGATTCTACGAAAATGATTCTTGGTTGTACAAACCCAACGGCTAAAAACTATAACCGATTGGCAACTCACGATAATGGGACTTGTGCCTTTAGCGATGAGCCAACCAAGATATTTGGCTGTACCAAGTCCACAGCTAAAAACTACAATCCTTTGGCTACGGTGGAAAATGGTTCGTGCGTATTTGCTGACACCATTAAGTTGCCAATTTATGGCTGTACAAACAGATTAGCTTTGAATTATAACCCATTAGCAACTGTAAACAATGGAACTTGTAAGTTCGAAGATCAACTTGTAAAAGGATGCACCGATAGAAAAGCGAAAAACTACAACCCGTTAGCAAAAGTAAACGATGGTACTTGTACCTACGATTCGATTAAAACAGTTTATGGCTGTACCGATTCGTTGGCATTGAACTACAATCCGTTAGCTAAAATTGACAACGGCAATTGTCTGTATCAAACTCAAATTCCGGGCTGTATGGATACATTAGCTCTTAATTTTAATCCGTATGCCAACGTAAAAGATGGCTCGTGTAAATATCTGGCAAAAATTTGGGGTTGTACTGACAAATCAGCGTCAAACTTTAGTGCAACAGCCACACACAACGATGGGAATTGTCAATATACAACACAGATTTTGGGTTGCACCGATCCATTAGCTCTGAATTACAACTCATTAGCAACTAAGGATAATCGTACTTGCGTATTTGCACCCGTAGCTTCATTGGGCTGTACCAACAATCAGGCATTGAACTTTAATCCAAATGCCAATACCGACAACGGAACTTGCGTGTTCGAAACCATTAACGATACCATAAAGGGTTGTATGGATAATACAGCTTTGAACTATAATCCGGTGGCTACAAGTCCTAGCGGAAATTGTGTGTATGCAGGTGTAGATATTTTGGGTTGTACTTCGCAAATGGCATTAAATTATAATCCAAAAGCAACTCAGGACGACGAAAGTTGTATCTTTGCTAAACCGGTAAATATTGTTTTACCTGTAGATCAGGATATTTTGGTAACTGTAAAAGATACTCTGGCTAATATCATGGAAAATTCATGTTCGTTCGATTTCAACACACCTATCGATACAGTGTATATTGTAAGTTCTTCCAGCATCAGTCTTACCGAAATTCAGGTAGTTTGGGCTATTAAACAAGGTGCAAACATAACGAATATCACTTCGAACTATACGGTTGATAAAGACGGAAAAGCCTTGTTGTATTTATCGTTAGTGTGCAATAATGGTGGCGGAACTCCTAAACCAATTGCAAGTGGCAGATATGGAGTTCCTTATGATGGTGCAGCGGTTCAAGGTGTTACCGTATCGTCGTATTATCAAATACCTTCGACCTCTACCAGACTGCTTGCACTTAATCAGGCAAAAACAAATGTAAGTTTGTATCCAAATCCGGTGAAAGACCAATTACAAATTGTTTATTCAAGTAATCGTGTCGAAAAGGTAAGTATTTGGATAAGCAGCCTCGATGGAAAACGAATGCTTTCGACACAAATGAATGCCATTGATGGTTATAATCGTTTTGAGATAAATACTTCGACATTGAACGAAGGTATTTATATGATAACCATTCAATCTAATTCGAAACTATTACATGTAAATAAATTAGTTAAAAACTAATACGTCGACTTTTAATCCTACAAATCCCGACTTCAAAACAATTGCTGTCGGGATTTGTTTTTAAAAAAATATGATACTAAAACGTATAATTACAGTATGCCTTTTTTGTGTGTCAATACACCTCATTCGGGCACAGGATACACTTTTTTTATACACTAAACACGATTGTTCGGTCTGTAAGCAAACAAAACAAGCTCTTACTGCACGTGGAATTTCGTTTGCCGAAAAAGTAGTAGAAACATCTGCTAATGCAACTGAAATGCTAAAAAAACTGACAATTTCCGGATACAAAGGAAATATCTATATGCCCGTAATTTACAAAGGAAAAAAACTTATGCATCCTGCTTTTAGCACTGATAGCGGGTTAGTAACTTTAGAAATTAATGCTGTAGCCGATAGCATCATTCATGCCTATCGCAAAGGTGAAATAGCAACGATATATAAAACATCGGTAGCAGAACTTTCCAAAAATTCTACTGAAAATTCGACCTCCGACTGTGAACATATCACGGGGACATTATATCTAATAGCTGCAGATTATCAACATCAACAAGAGGCAATCAAAGCAGTTCAAATTTTAGTGAAAAACGGATATCCAAATGCTGGTTTTATTCATGAAAATGGTATTTATAAAGTTTATTTATCTGTATTTACCGATTTCAAAGCAGCATCAGAACAATTAGCTATCGAAAAATTCAAGTTCACCGATGCTTATCTGCATACTGCCAACTAACAATTCGCTACAACGGCTAATTTATGTTTGAAGTATCCGCATTTTAATTTTCATCTATTTATCAATTCTATAGTACCGTTTTGGCTCTAAAATAGACTTAATTTGACATTTTTTGGGCAATTATGAAGGGAGATGGGTTAATATTAAATGCTACACAATAAATAGGATAGACAGAAAATAATGTATTGACAAAACAAGTTTTTTTCGTACTTTTGCATACCATAATAAATTTAAAAATATAATCATGGAACAAAAACGAATCAAAACTGCTTTAGTATCTGTTTATCACAAAGATAAACTCGATGTAATAATACAAAAACTACATGCCGAGGGCGTTGAATTTATATCTACGGGCGGTACGCAAAGCTTTATTGAATCGCTCAACATACCTTGCAGCGCTGTTGAAGACTTAACCGGATATCCATCTATTTTAGGCGGTCGTGTCAAAACATTACATCCCAAAGTTTTTGGTGGCATTTTAGCTCGCCGTGATGTTGCTTTGGACAACGAACAACTGGAGCAATACGAAATCCCTGAGATTGACTTGGTGATTGTTGATTTGTATCCTTTCGAAGCTACCGTAGCTGCCGGAGCCGATGAACCAACAACAATCGAAAAAATTGATATTGGCGGCATTTCGCTCATACGAGCTGCTGCCAAAAACTACAACGATGTTATTATCGTAGCATCACAAAATCAATATCGAGCTCTCACTGACCTATTAGAAGCCAATGGTGCTCACTCGAATTTAGAAGAAAGACGATGGTTTGCCAAAGAAGCTTTTGCTGTTTCGTCGCATTACGATGCAGCTATATTCAACTACTTCGATGGTGATGCAAAATCGGCATTGCGCCTATCAGAAGACAACGCCAAAACCCTTCGCTATGGCGAAAATCCTCACCAAGGTGGTATTTATTATGGTGATTTCGATGCCATGTTTGAGCAGTTACAAGGTAAAGAAATTTCGTACAACAACTTGTTAGACATCGATGCAGCCGTTAACTTAATAAATGACTTCGAAGACATTACATTTGCAATTTTAAAGCACAACAATGCTTGTGGAATTGCCTCACGCCCGCTATTGGTTGATGCTTGGAATGCAGCACTTGCAGGCGACCCCATCTCTGCTTTTGGTGGTGTGCTCATTACCAACGCTATTGTGGACAAAGCCACTGCCGAAGAGATGAACAAAATTTTCTTTGAAGTAGTCATTGCTCCCGATTTCGATTTGGACGCTTTGGAAGTTTTAGGTCAGAAAAAAAATCGCATCATTTTAATACTGAAACAATCGAAAGTTAAAACCATACAAGTTAGAAGCTTACTCAATGGCGTATTGGTTCAGGATAAGGATATGAAAACCGAAACTCCCGGCGACATGAAAGTTTTAACAGAGAAAACACCTACGGATGCACAAATAGAAGACTTGATTTTTGCCAATAAAATTGTAAAACACTCCAAGTCCAACGCTATCGTGCTTGCAAAAAACAAACAATTATGTGCCAGTGGTATCGGACAAACTTCACGCGTGGATGCATTGCAACAAGCCATAGAAAAGGCAAACACTTTTAATTTTGATTTAACGGGCGCAGTAATGGCTTCGGATGCCTTTTTCCCATTCCCCGACTGTGTTCAGATAGCCGGCGATGCAGGAATTGTAGCTGTCATTCAGCCCGGAGGCTCAATAAAGGATAAAGAAAGCATCGATACTTGCAACAAATACGGGCAAGCAATGGTGGCTACCGGATTTAGACATTTTAAACACTAAACACAAAACACGAAACACCAAATAACATGGGATTATTTTCATTTACTCAAGAAATTGCTATTGACCTTGGAACGGCCAATACCATTATCATTCACAACGACAAGATTGTAGTGGATGAGCCTTCGGTGGTTGCTTTGGACAAACGAACCGATAAACTGATTGCCATTGGGGAGCGTGCTCGTCAGATGCAAGGTAAAGAAAACGAGGGCATACGTACAGTACGCCCATTGCGCGATGGCGTAATAGCCGACTTTTATGCAGCCGAATTGATGATTCGGGGAATGATAAAGATGATTCCAACCAAGAATCAACTCTTTTCACCATCCTTGAAAATGGTTGTGTGCATTCCATCAGGAAGTACCGAAGTCGAAATTCGTGCTGTGCGCGACTCATCGGAACATGCAGGTGGTCGTGAAGTGTATATGATTTACGAACCCATGGCTGCCGCTATTGGTATTGGTATCGATGTATTAGCGCCAACGGGATGTATGATTGTGGATATTGGCGGTGGAACAACCGAAATTGCCGTAATTTCGTTGGGTGGTATTGTTTCTAACAAATCTATCCGCATCGCTGGCGATGATTTAACGCTTGATATTGTTGAATATATGGGACGTATGCACAACATAAAAGTGGGTGAACGCACGGCAGAGTTGATAAAAATTAATGTGGGTGCTGCGCTCACCGATTTGGAAGATGCTCCTGAAGATTATATTGTGCGAGGACCGAATAGAATGACTGCATTACCTATGGAGGTGCCTGTATCATATCAGGAAATTGCACACTGTCTCGAAAAATCAATTTCAAAAATTGAGGCTGCCATTCTGAGTGCTCTGGAACAAACACCACCAGAACTGTATGCCGATATTGTAGAAAAAGGAATCTATTTAGCCGGCGGTGGCGCTTTGCTTAGAGGCTTAGACAAAAGATTGACCGATAAACTGAACATTCAATTTCACATAGCCGATGACCCTTTGCGTGCAGTTGCCCGTGGTACTGGTGTAGCATTGAAAAATGTGGATAAATTTTCGTTCCTTATTCGCTAAACTAATTTGAACTGAAAGCAAGTATCGGTTTCCGAAACGTGAGTTTCTGTACGCTACTTGCTTTTATCGTGTTATTTTTTGTGAAAACATGCGCAATCTGATTAATTTTTTTATACAATACAGTGTGTTGCTTCTCTTTCTATTTATGGAAGTAGTTGCTATGGGCTTTGTTGTAAAAAATCAAGCATATCAACAAAGTGTTTTTCTTTCATCGAGCAATAGTAGCATAGCCTCTTTGTATGAAATAAGCAATTCAGTGGTGGAGTTTTTTAAACTAAAAACTGCTAACGAAACACTTTCTGAAGAGAATACAGCACTTAAAAACCAACTAATACGGCTTCAAAACCAGCTCACTACACTCAAACCAGAGCGAAAGGACTCCTTACGTTTCCAAATACCACCCGAAATGGAATATCAATTTATTGCTGCTAAAGTTATTAACAGCTCTACTAATAAATTGCAAAATTACATAACGCTCAACAAAGGATTGCGTGATGGTATCAAGGTAGATATGGGCGTGATAAGCGATTTGGGGGTGGTTGGTATTGTAAAAACAGTTTCGGATAAGTTTGCCGTAGTGATACCTATACTCAATGATAAAATAAAAATAAATTGTAAATTTACAAAAAGCCATTACAGTGGTCCGCTGCAATGGGATGGTTTCGATTACCGCTATGCCAACTTAAATGATATTGCCCGACATGTAGAGTTTTCGTTGGGCGATTCGTTAGTTACAAGTGGCTTCACAAATACTTTCCCCGAAGGCATTCCTGTTGGTAATATCGAAAATTTTGACATCAAAGAGAGTGATGCCTATTATCGGATTCGTGTGAAATTAGCCGTAGATTTTCGTACTTTATCGCATGTGAAAGTTATCGACTATAAAAACTATGGTGAACAACGATATTTAGAAAAAGTAGCCGAAAAATAATATGCTGTCCATCCTTCAAAATATACTCCTTTTTATTGTATTAGTTCTTTCACAAGTACTGGTGCTCAATAACATACAATTCTTGGGATTTATTAATCCATACATTTACATCCTCTTCATTTTATCCTTGCCAGCCAAATTACCGCGATGGTTTGTGCTTGTTTTGGGATTTTGTTTGGGCTTCGTTATTGATATTTTTTCAAATACCTTAGGAATACATATTTTCGCTACCGTTTTGGTTGCTTATTTACGTAGCTTTGTTATTCAACTTTTTACGTCTATCGATGAGGGCAACAATCCTATACCTTCATTTCATTCTTTTGGAGTTGGTGCTTACATTAAATATGTCGTTGCCTTGGTTGTTTTGCATCACACAGCACTATTTTTTATCGAAGCATTTTCGTTCTCACATCTTGGGTTAATACCTCTTAAAATATTGATGAGTTCTTCCATTACAATTTTACTTATTTTGGGATTAAAGTCCATGCATAGAAAATAAGGATGATAAACGATTCGCTACAAAACAGACAACGAACAATTGCTATCATTATTACGGTAGTGATAGTGATTTATATTTTGCGATTATTTTCTATCCAAATTCTTGAAACACGCTACAAGGAGGGAGCAGATAGTAACGCATTTTTAAAAAAAACCTTGTATCCCCCCCGAGGACTACTTTTTGACCGGCATCGCACCTTATTGGTTTACAACAAACCTGCCTACGACATTACCTTTATTATACGCGAAATTCATGATTTAGACACGTTGTCGTTTTGTCGTGCGTTGCATATTGATAAAGCTTATTTTCTGAAAAAAATGGGCGAAATTAAAGATCGTCGTAAAAATTTAGGTTATTCCACTTACACGCCTCAAATTTTTATGACACAGTTAGGTATAGAGGATATCGCAACCATTCAACAATCGATGTATAAATATCCCGGATTTTACATTCAGAATCGTACCTTGCGCGAGTATGCTTTTCCTAACGCAGCTCATGTTTTGGGCAATATTGGCGAAGTAACTCAGCGGCGAATTGAAAAGGATGGTTATTATAAATCGGGCGATTATGCCGGCAGAGATGGGATAGAATACACCTACGAAAAGGCGCTCCGGGGCGAAAAAGGAATGGAAATCTTGCTTCGTGATGCCCGTGGACGTATTCAAGGCAAATACGAAAATGGCAAAAATGATATTCCCGCAAAGGCAGGGCATAACCTAATGCTTACCTTAGACATGAAATTGCAAGTTTTAGCAGAGGAACTTATGGTTGGCAAAGTGGGCAGTGTTGTGGCTATCGAACCTAAAACGGGTGAAATTTTAGTAATGGTTTCAAATCCATCGTTTAATCCAGCTATCTTAGTCGGTCGTCAACGCTCGAAAAACTACCTTTCTTTGCTGCGTGACCCTACCAAACCATTAATGAATAGAGCCACACAAGCTCAATATTCTCCTGGCTCGTCCTTTAAGCCTCTGCAAGCTTTGGTTTGTCAGCAAATGGGTGGCATCAGCGAAAACACTTATTTTAGCTGCAACGGTCCCCAATCTTCACCTATTCGCTGCACGCACCATCACGGTTCCCCAGTGAGTTTGCTCAGTGCCATTGAGCAAAGCTGTAACCCTTACTTTTGGAATGCTTACAAAGCTACCATCGAAAAGGATGGTTATGGCGAAAAAAATCTTGTTTTTCGTACGAATTACGATGAATGGGTGGACAGAATGAAAAGCTTTGGACTGGGCGAAAAATTTATCGACGGTGACTTGTACGAACAATCAAGAGGCTATATTCCTACTCAAAAATTCTACAACAAAGTTTATAAAGCAGTAACAGGCTGGCGTGCTATTACCATTCGCTCCAATTCCATTGGTCAGGGCGAAGTGCTTGTAACTCCCTTGCAATTAGCTAATTCAATGGCAGCAATTGCCAACCAGGGTTATTACATTACACCACATTTGCTGCGGACAGATAGCCTACGAAAAAAAATTCATCAGGTGAAGGTGGATAAAGAATACTTCCCTATCGTTTTCGAAGGCATGTCGCGTGTGTTTGAGTCGGGCACGGCTCGGGGCTCGCGTATTGACAGCATTGCCATGTGTGGAAAAACCGGAACAGTACAAAACAATCACGGTAAAGACCATGCCTTGTTTGTGGGCTTTGCACCTCGCGAAAATCCTAAAATTGCGGTTGCCATTGTTGTCGAAAATGCTGGTTTTGGTTCTACCTATGCAGCTCCAATTTTCAGTTTAATGGCAGAGTTGTATCTGACGGGAAAAATTACGCGCGAAGAATTAAAATTACGAATTTCAACTCTTGTAACAAATGCCGATGTCAAAAAACGTTAGTATGAAATATGCCCTGGACTGGACAACGATTTTATATTTTGTTGTACTGGTTTTAATGGGTTGGATAAGCATTTATGGTGCCAGTTACAACTTCGACCAAGCAGGACTTCTCGACTGGGATCAACGAGCTGGTAAGCAATTTGTGTGGATACTAACTGCCTTTGCTATTGCCGGAATGTTGCTGCTTGTCGATTATAAAATGTATAGTTTTTTTGCCTATTTTATCTATGCCTTTACCATTATTCTGCTTATCGTTACCATTTTTGTGGCTCCTGACATCAAGGGTTCGCGCTCATGGTTAGTTATTGGTCCGGTTAGTTTTCAGCCTGCCGAATTGGCAAAAATGGCGACCTCATTAGCCTTAGCGCGCTTTATGAGTTCGTACAACTACAAACTGAAAAACTGGAACGACTTATTACCCTTGGGTATGTTTTTGCTATTGCCCTTTTCGCTGATTATTTTGCAAAACGAAACAGGGTCTGCGCTCGTTTTCATTGCATTTTTATTAATGCTTTACCGCGAGGGTATGAACGGGATTATTCTCATGCTTGTAGTGCTTGCTATTTTTCTATTTGTAATTGTCATACGTTTTAGTATGTACCCAATAGCCCTCCATCAAGGCTCGTGGGGTTTTGCCATGGGTATGGGATTTATTTTAGCCATTCAGCTCGTGTATGCATTTTTCGTTTCGCGCCATCGCAAAGAAGCCGGTATAGTGCTTTTAGGCTCTATCATTGCTGTGGGCATAGCCTCATTAGCCAATATTTGGTATGTCATTAATTTTAATTATGTGGGTATTGCAGTAGTTTTATTATCAAGTATTTATTGGATTTTTGTTGCTTTATTCAGCCGCCATAAACAATTTTGGATGATTGCTCTTATTTCATTCAGTTCTGTATTGTTTTGTTATTCTGCCGATTATCTCTTCGAAAAGGTTTTGGAGCCTCATCAGCAAATTCGCATTAAAGTATTGCTGAGCATGGAAGACGATTTGTCGGGGGCTGGTTACAACGTAAATCAATCTAAAATTGCAATTGGCTCTGGTGGCTTTTGGGGAAAAGGATTCCTCAATGGCACCCAAACCAAGCTTAAATATGTACCCGAACAGGACACCGATTTTATTTTTTGCACCGTAGGCGAAGAACATGGCTTTTGGGGATCTACCTTGGTTTTGGTTATTTTTTGGCTATTGCTTATGCGTATTATTCGCATTGCCGAGCGACAGCGCGAATCTTTTAATCGAATATATGCTTACTGCGTTGCCAGTATTTTGTTTTTTCACCTCATGATTAATATCGGAATGGTATTGGGTATAATGCCTGTGATTGGCATTCCTCTTCCATTTTTCAGCTATGGCGGTTCTTCCCTGTGGGGTTTCACTGTGTTACTATTTATTCTACTGCGCTTAGATGCGTCGCGCTTAGAACGATTACGATAATAGACGTATCCTATTTTTATTTTTTAAAATGCAACTATTTTTAAATCTTTATAAAATGTACAAACAAGAAATTAAAGTAATGGATTGCACCATTCGCGATGGTGGTCTGATGAACAAATGGCAATTTTCCGACGATTTTGTTCGTGGCGTTTATCATGCTTGCGTCGAAGCAGGTATCGATTACATGGAAATTGGCTATTTGAGTAGCGAAAAAGCTTTTAGCCGCAACGAAATGGGTCCCTGGAAATTTTGTCTCCAAAAAGATTTAGAACGTATCGTTGGCAAAAACGAAACGAATTTAAAATTGTCAGCAATGGCAGATATAGGTCGGATAGATTTAGACGACATACCCATGGCTTCGGAAAGTTTGCTCGACATGATACGTGTAGCGTGCTATGTGCACCAAGTGGATAAAGCCATTGCTTTAGCGCATCATTGTATGGATAAGGGTTACGAAGTGAGCATCAATCTAATGGCAGTATCCACCGTGAACGAACACGAATTAGACGAGGCATTAAAGGATATTGCAGCATCGCGCGTGCCTGTATTTTATGCCGTGGATAGCTTTGGCAGTATGTACGTTGAGTCTATTCAACATTTGGTTCGAAAATACATCAACTCTCTGCCCGATAAAGAAATTGGCATTCATGCACACAACAACATGCAAATGGCGATGTCCAATACCTACACAGCTGTAATGGAGGGTTGTACCATGCTCGATGCCACATTGCTGGGCTTAGGGCGTGGAGCTGGCAATTGCCCCATTGAGATTTTGATTGCTTTTCTTAAAAATCCAAAATACCGGTTATTGCCCTTGCTACAAGCTATTCAAGATCACGTACACCCTATGCAGGACAAAATTCAATGGGGTTATCACATTCCATATCTAATTTCGGGTGCGCTCAATGCTCATCCTCGCCGCAGTATGGAGTGGATGGAATCAGAACAAAAAAACGATTTTGTAACTTTTATGAAGTTAATGCACGATAACGAACTGCTCGAATAGAGCAAATTTTATTTATAAAAAAACTCCTTTACAAGCTTTGCATTGTTTTAGGAGTTTTTTTATTTTAAAACACTAAATGGATAAGATTTGCAACACGCCAAGTAGCTTTTCGTTCACCGGCTTATCGTCTTTAATAGCTTTTGTAAAAGGAACGTGAACAATAACATCATTCACGATGCCAATCATAATGCTCCGTTGCTCATCAAGCAATGCATCGATGGCAGCCACTCCCATACGACTGGCAATAATTCTATCATAAGCAGTGGGTGAGCCGCCGCGCTGAATATGCCCTAAAATAGTTACACGCACATCATATTCGGGATGTTCTACGCGCATTCGCTTAGCCAAGCCATTGGCACCGCCGGTAATGTCGCTTTCGGCTACAATCACAATCGAACTGTTTTTTGATTTTCGGAAACCATTCCCAATCAATAAGTCCAATTGATCTTCTTTGGTTTCGCGCTCGGGAATTATGGCTGCTTCAGCTCCGGAAGCTAAGGCACTGTTTAATGCCAAAAATCCGGCATCACGCCCCATAACTTCGATAAAAAATAAGCGCTCGTGCGAAGAGGCTGTGTCCCTTATTTTATCCACCGCATCGATAATAGTGTTCAATGCTGTATCGTAGCCGATGGTTGAGTCTGTGCCATATAAGTCATTGTCGATGGTGCCGGGCAAACCTACGATAGGAATGTTAAATTCCTGTGCAAAAATACGCGCTCCGGTAAATGTGCCATCGCCACCTATCACTATCAAGGCGTCAATTCCTTCTTTCACAATGTTTTCGTAAGCCATTTTTCGCCCTTCGGGTGTCCTGAATTCCGTACAGCGTGCACTTTTCAGAATGGTGCCTCCTTGCTGGATAATGTTGCTTACATTTTGCGTCTGAAATTCTTTAATCTCGCCAGTAATTAAACCCTTGTAACCTCTGTAAATTGCTTTCACTCGTATGCCATTGAAAATGGCTGCACGTGTTACCGAACGTATCGCTGCGTTCATACCGGGGGCATCGCCACCCGAAGTGAGTAAACCAATACACTTAATTCCGTATTCCATCTTTTTTTATTTTTTTATTAAACTAATTTCAAAACCAACGGACTTTCGGGTCCCATATTAAACAATAAATCGATACTACTCAAATTGGAACAAAAGCCGAATTTTCGTTCAAAAACCTGATAATAAGGCTTCGATTTAATTTGTGATTGCTTTTTCGGATGTATTAACGTTCGAAGGTCTGCAAAATTTTCTCTGTCAGCAAGATAACATTCAGTAAAATTTATCTTTGTTTCAATTTCGAGCAATTCCATCATTTTTTGTTGCATCTCGAGATTGAAATCCCATAAAAAATGCCACTTTTTTTTGTAAAACGGACGAAAATCATCGGCATAATATTCGAAAAATGCACTTGAATTGTAAGCCGACTCGATAGCACGCCAATGGTTAGTTTGCCAATTGTCGTGCTCCGAAATCCGAATATCCCGAATCAACATTTTAGCACTGTTTTCCACTGGAATGCTCAAATCCATTATGCCATTAGCTGTGAGTATCTTACATCTATTCCTGTAACTTTGCTTTTCGTAATATTCGTGTTGCTCCATTATAACTGCCTGAGCATTATTTATATAAAAATAATATTCTACTGGAGCTAAATAAGCTGTTGATATTAAAAAACTAGTTGAATGCAAATTAGGCAAATTATCGAATATAAAATTAGTATTCAAATGACTGTTGTGCTGAATCGGCATCAGATACGAAAATATAAATTTGCGTTTAATTGCCTAATTTACTTTCTAAATTCTATTGCCAATCTATCTTTCAGCATTTTTAAAGAAACGGTTGAAGCGAATTTTTCCATTCAACCAGTTTTTGTCTTTATTGAGCGAAAGCCAAACCAACACCGGACGACCTACAATATGGTCTTCGGGCACAAGCCCCCAATAACGTGAATCAGCTGAGTTATGACGATTATCGCCCATCATCCAATAATAATCCATTTTGAACTGATAGGATTTTGTTTCTTTTCCATTCAAATAAAATTTCCCATCGCGCACCTGCAAACTGTTGTTTTCGTACACCCGAATGATGCGCTCGTATAGAGGGAAATTAAAATTGTTAAGGATCAGTACAGCTCCCTTACGAGGTATGTACAACGGACCAAAATTATCACGCGTCCATCCTTTGTTATCTCCTAATGGAAAAACATCACCAGCCGACGACTCTTCTATTTTTATGCTTGTCACGCCTGCTGTTGCCCGAAGTTTTTCGAAAGCAGCATTAGTAAGTGGCATGTGATACAGTGGTAGTTCAGGGTTGAAACCCAAAGATTTAATGCCTTCGGCATATAGCATGTTGTCTATTGTCATGCGGTCTTCCAAGCTTATCTCTAACTTGTCCAGCACTTTATTCAGTTGCGTACCATCAGTTTGCACGAAATAATTAAACTGCAAGCCCGGAATATCTTCCTGCTTCCGATTGTTGATATACAATTGATTGTTTTTGATTTGAATGCGGTCGCCTGGCAAGCCAACACAACGTTTTACATAATTTTCGCGACGGTCCACGGGACGATAAACGATTTCACCATATTTTTGTGTGTTCGAGCGTACAATAGCTCTACCTGCTGCCATAATCTCATCGTAAGTACTTACTTTGTTCGGGTTTTCATTGCGCAACTGCGAGAGCCCTTCGTAGTAGCAACTGCTGTAGTAATCTGGATTTTGAACATTAACAGCCACTGTATCACCCGTAGGAAAATTGAAAACCACGATATCATTGTGTGCTATTGTGTCAAAACCTTTCAAACGCTTGTAGTCCCAATGCGGAGTTTCAATATACGATTTCGTGTTCAGGATAGGAAAAGTATGTTGCACTAAAGGAAATGAAAATGGCGTGTTCGGTACTCTGGGACCGTAACTTGCCTTGCTAACAAATAAGAAGTCGCCCACAAGCAAACTTTTTTCCAACGATGATGTTGGAATTTGATAATTTTGAAAAAAGAAAGTGTTGATAAAATAAACTGCTACCAACGCAAAAACAATAGCGTCAATCCAACCCATGACAGCTAAAAAAGCTTTGTTTTCCGATTTTTTCCACCATGTCCAAGGTATATATTTGGTAATAAAGGCATCGAAAACGAAGGGTAATCCAATCAACCAAAAATAATTGCCTACCCAAGTAATAAATAATACATACGCTACACACCAAAAAACGGCTTTAATCCATTGTTTTCGTGGTTGGTCAAATCTGTTCTCTTGTTGTTCGTTTATCATCTTTTTATTGTTTAATCTACAAAAGTTTTCGTATTAATTTCGTTACATTTTTTGATTTCTGAAACTGACAATTATATTCGTATATCAAATAATGTTATATTCAGTTTATTTTAATGTGTTGCGAAGATTATTAAGTTTTGCTGCAAAGCATTTTCAAATCATCAAATTTTCAAACTATTACATCACTAATTCAAAATTTCAACAAATCTTCCATGCCCAGCAATCCTTTTTTCCCTGCCGTAAACTCGGCAGCAATCACAGCTCCCAAAGCCAAGCTTTCGCGGCTTTTCAGTTCGTGATGAATTTCGATAAAGTCCACATCCGATTCATAGCGAACTGTATGAATTCCAGGTACCTGCCCCTCTCGAATTGCTTTGATGGCTATGTCGGTGGGAGCAATTTCCTTGTCCAATTTCCAAGCGGTCTTTCGGTCTAAATTTTGCAGTATTCCTTCAGCCAAGGTGATAGCAGTTCCGCTGGGAGCATCTATTTTTTGGGTGTGATGCACTTCGGTCATAGACACATTGTAGCTTGCAAAACCATTCATTATACTGGCTAAGTATTTGTTCACTGCTGCAAAAATATTTACGCCCAAACTATAATTTGATGACCAAAAGAGCGTACTGTTATTAGCTTCCATCTCTTTTTTTAAATTTGGCAAATGTTCTGTCCAACCCGTAGTGCCACAAACCACCGGAACTCCTGCTTTAAAGGCATTACGAATGTTATTTACAGCCACTTTGGGAGTGGTAAATTCGATGCAAACATCAGCACTTTTAAAGGCTGCCGATTCAAAATCTTCAATATTCTCTAAATCAATCACGACAACAATTTCGTGACCACGCTCCAAGGCAATGCGTTCTATCGTTTTGCCCATTTTTCCATATCCTATCAATGCTATTTTCATACAATTATTTTACAGTTATTCATTTATCATTTACCAATAATAATTAAAATTGTCCTGTGCCTAATAATACCAATGTGCAAGCCTCTTCGGCAATTATTCCTACTTCCGAAAGCAAGGTTTCAAATTCGCTATTCTCTGTTCCGGGATTAAATATTACGCGACGTGGCTTTAAGCCAACAATGTAATCGTAATATTCGGGTTGACGCTGTGGCCCTACATACAGCGTAACAGTATCTAAATTAGCATATTGCTTGCGCTTAACATCGATGGTTTTGCCAAAAATTTCTTCAGCACGTAAGCCCAATAATTCTATTTCATGTCCATGAGCTAATAAGCGTTCTGCAGCTTTGTAAGCATAGCGTTCGGGATTGTTGCTTGCACCAATTATTAATGTTTTCATGTTTTTATTCGTTTCTTTTTTTATTTCTTTTTGGCTTCACATCTTTCAATTTTATATCTTTCGAAACCAATCCAAGCTTTCATAAATCTCAGCCTTCGTTGCTGTTTGATTGATTTTAATTTCGCCTACTGCGCTCAATAATGTAAAATTAATTTCTTTTGAATCGTTTTTTTTATCGTGTGTCATAAGTTCAAATAGTGTGTCGTAGTCTTTATTTTCAAATAGATAAACACCATAATGCGCTTTTGTAAATTGCACTAAAGTCTGCAAAACATCGTCAGGAAACCCTAATTTAACCTGCGATAAATGGAGCTCACACAGCATACCCCACATCACCGCATATCCATGAAGTACAGGGTGCATGGCTTTATAAGAATAGCTCTCAAAAGCATGTCCGATAGTGTGTCCTAAATTCAATGCTTTGCGAATATTGGCTTCGTGAGGATCTTGAGCTACAATCCGCTCTTTGATGCGAAAACTGTTTATCAGAAGCGGTTTTAAAGCTCCTAAATCAAACTTTTTGGCATCAAATGCCATCACTTGTTTCCATTCATGTGTACTGTCAATCAAAGCATGTTTCATCATTTCGGCAAAGCCTGAAATCAGATTTTCGTAGGTCAATGTTTTAAAGAAATCAATGTTAATTAGCACTTCTTTTGCAGGAGCAAAAACACCTATTTCATTTTTCAAACCACCAAAATTTATTCCTGTTTTTCCTCCTGTGGCAGCGTCCACTGCCCCCAAAAGCGAGGTTGAGACATTGATATAAGGTATGCCTCGCTTAAATGTAGCAGCGGTAAATCCTCCAATATCAGTAATCATGCCACCACCTACATTTATCATGAGCGATTTTCGCGTTGCACCATGTTCACTCAAATACTTCCAAATCAGTATAGCCGAATCAATATGTTTATGCTCATCGCCGTTAGCTATATTTATCAAGTTACTTCCTTGTAATTTTTCTGATTGCATTAAGGCTGGCAGGCAATAAGTTTGTGTATTACTATCTGTCAATATAAATATGTTTTCAGCCCTTACCGCGCCAATAGCTTCATCAAGCTCAGCCACAAAATGGCTACATATTTTTGTAATCTGCTGATTCATTCATTTTTTATTTTGCCCACAAAGATACTTTTTTCTTTAAAAACTTAAATCACAATAAGTATTAAAGGCTTAAAATTTTGTTGATTTATAATACGATAGGGCTTTTTTCTTAAAAATTCACAATAAATTTGCAACACATGAAAGAATGTTCATATATTTGTGCGAAATTTTGAATATGGAACAAAAAACAAACATAGAACGCATGGACGAAGCTGCTTACACCTTGAGAGCCATTTCAAATGGTACTCGATTGTGTGTTATTTCTCTCTTGTCAAATCATGAAGAACTGAATGTTTCGCAGTTGGTAGAGCAGTTGCATTGCGAACAGTCACTGTTGTCGCACCACCTCACGGACATGCGTGCCAAAGGAATTTTAAATTGTCGGCGAGATGGCAAAAATTGCTTTTACTCCTTAAAAAACAAACAAATCGTCCAAATTATAGCATGCATAAAAACTTGCAATTGTAATTGAGACACAAAAAATATACAAACATGAAGACTTTTATTCAAAAACATGTACTTAAAATAGCTGGTATATCAACGGGTGCAATAGCCGGTTTTTTGTACTACTATTTCATTGGATGCAGCAGTGGCACTTGTCCCATTACATCGAACCCATATATAAGTATCCTCTACGGCGCGCTCATGGGCTTTTTACTATTCGATTTATTTAAAAAGAAAGAACAAAAAAAAACACAAAATAATGAAAGAACAAATTAAAAAATATTTTTCGATTTGGGACTTTGCCCGTATAGTTAAACTAATTTTGGGTGGCGGGCTGCTTGTCGCTTATTTCTCGACCAAAGAAAGTATGTATTTGGTGGGAAGTTTATTTTTTTCTGCACAAGCAGTTTTTAATATTGGTTGCCCGGGTGGCTCTTGTGCTGCACCCACTTCCAAAAGCAGTCAGAAAAAGATAATGAATATAGAAAGCTATCAACCATCAAAAGAAAATAAAAATGTATAGCACATTTTATGTATCTAAATCGCAGTGTATGACATGCGATAACGTTGTGCTGAAAACTTTGGGTGCTCTACAAGGAGTTTTTGGTGCTGAAATGGATCGAATTGAAGGACAAATTGTTGTGAACCATACCGATGAGGTTAGTCGCGAACAAATTGCTGCAACGCTCGACAACTTGGGTTGGAAAGAAATAGTATCCCAAGATGCTGAAATAGAACACGATGAACCATCCATTTGGGGATGTGCACTTTGAAATAAATCATTAGAAAAACGTAATTAAATTGAAAATGAAAAAACTAATTTTTGGTAGTTTGCTACTATCGCTCACATTCATGGCTTGTGCCGGCACAAACAAAGAAAACAAAACAGAAACAAATAACACAAACGAAGTTAAGAAAATGGGAACAATTCATTTAACAAAAGCCGAGTTTTTGGCAAAGGTTGCCAATTACGAAACCAATCCTACCGAATGGAAATATTTAGGTGATAAGCCTTGTATTATTGATTTTTATGCCAGTTGGTGTGGTCCTTGCAAAACAATAGCCCCCATCTTGGAAGATTTAGCCAAAGAGTACGATGGACAAATCTACATTTACAAAGTGGATACTGAAGCTGAACAAGAGTTAGCGGGCGCTTTTGGCATTCGCAGTATTCCTTCGGTGTTGTTTTGCCCTATGGGCGAACAACCTCAAATGGCTCAGGGAGCTATGCCTAAAGATGCTTTCAAACAAGCCATCGAAGAAGTACTTCTTAAAAAGAAGAAATAACTGTTTTTTTTTACTACGGGCTTAAAAACAGTAAAGGCTTTTAAAACATATATGTTTTAAAAGCCTTTGCTGTTTTTTAGAATATAAAAAATCGAAATAATGTTGAACATTTTTTTTAGAATTTCCATCCCAACGAAAGAACCAAATTGGTATTCAAATCAGGTTTTTTTTGCCAATTAGCCTGATACATATCGTTAATAAGATTGAAACGCGCATCGAAAGTAAACATCAACACATCCACGCCAGCTCCCAATTCCATTCCTAAAGCTGCACTTTTAAACTCGGCGCCAACAGTTTGTAGCATTTCATCGCTAATAGTTGATGTATTCTCTGTAAGGTTTTTATAACTTAGTTTCGAACCCGCATTAAGTCTTAATTTCGGGCCAGCAAACACTCGTAAGTTTACGAGTGTTAAATCTACAAATTTATATCCAAGTAATAGAGGTACATCAATGGTACTGAATGATACATAGTTTTCTATTTCAGTAGGAATTGAATTTGGGTCTGCGACATTTTGGATCGTTAAATTAAATTGTTTTTTTTGAAATGAATACAATAATTCAGGCTGTACATAAAGTTTATCCAAAACAACCCGCACAAAAGCACCGCCATGAAAACCATTCTCAAGTTCTGAATTTGCATTGTTGAGCGTGTAGCTTCCTGATGGAACGGATGCCAAATTACCCAAAGTAAGCGAGGATATATAACCTGCTTTGATACCAAAATTCACTTGTGCTTGTGCAAAAAGAAAAGCTACAAGTAATGAAACTGTAATTAAAAGAATTCTTTTCATGATGTGTCTATTTTTATTGTTTTTAAGAATTAATATAGTAACGGTTGTTTTAAATAATTTGTTTTACGAAACGTAAAAAAATAATTCGAACAAATAAATCTTTTGGCACTAAAGTTGCAAAGCAATAACCCGAGTATAAATTTAGTTTGTTTTAAATTTAAATTAAATGTACTTTTGCAAAATATTAAACTAAAACACAAGTTGAAAGTGAAATTCAAAGTTATTTTATTTGGAATAGTTCTATCCATGCCTTTAATGCTTATGGCGCAAGAAGCGAAATCGACAGCTTCTAATTTTTGGTTTGGACCAAAATTTGGTCTTGATTTAAGCACATCAACCTCTGATGTCAACTCGTTGAGCAATCAGCTTAGTAGTAATTATCAGGCAGGTCTTTTTCTTCAATTCGGCAAAAGATTATATCTGCAACCAGAGTTTTATTATGCAACATACGTTACAAATGCTAATACCGGAACTTCCTTAAACTACTTCAAAGCACCCATTTTATTCGGATTTAAAATTTTTGATATAGGGCTTATAAGCTTACATATAGATGCTGGACCCTCCCTACTCCAAAAGCTCAACGACAACACAGCCAAACCCGTTATTAATCTTCAAGCTGGCACTGGAATTAATTTATTAGGTTTTATCACAGCCGATTTACGTTATACACTTAAGAGAAGTAATGTCAGTGGTAGCGTAGCACAAGTTGAAACGCTCATCAACAATGGCGGCATGGTAAATCTGACAGTGGGCTTACGTTTGAGATAAAAAATTAGTTAAAAATAATTTTATTTGTTTGCTTCCTTCGGGTAGAATCCGTTGTTACTACAAAATAAATACCCTTAGGAAGCGGCGTATGAAGTGAACTCACATTGCGAGCCTGAATCAATTGCACACCCGAAAGTGAATAAACCCCTACTGCGAGATATTGTTGTTTAAAAATGATCTCATCACCTTGTATCACTATTTCATTTCGCTGTTCTTTTGAATTATCTATCAGGGTAGGCACTTCGTTGAGCTCCATGCTATACTTCCCATAGCCATTTTCACCTGTATAAACGTATATTGTAGCTATGTTTCCACTAATCTCCACTGCCGGCGAGGCAGTACGATAGCTATTGGATGCTGCGCCCATGCCGGCTTGCGGAAAAGTCCATAAGCATTCGATACCTGCAAATGATTTTGTTACATCAGAAAATTTAAAAAGTCGATAGCTCGATGGTGGCGTACCCGTTGTATTGGAAGCTGCCATGAGTGCAAAATAATTATTTTTAATAGCAAATTCAATCATTCCGTTATTCCCCGTATTCATTGCCCACATTTTCCCAGCTACTGTTATCGAATCGTTCAAAGCAGAGGATTGCTTGTAAAAACCATCCAATAACGAACCCGAATCGTTGCAACGGGTTGGATAAGTAGCACCACCATCAACATAAAAAGTACTGTTGTCAATTGGTATAATAGTAGCGTTTCCGCCTAAGCTTTCGAGCCCAGTAAAGTTGGTGCCCAAGGTTGTATTGTCAAGTTGAATACGTGTTGGTGTACTAACTATTCCACCAGCAATATTCCATTTGTAAACCTCCATAGCCGAAGCAGCCGAATTAGCGGCATATATCACGGCATCTGAATTCACATTACCCCATACTCCAAAGTAATCGAACCGAAGTGTAGTTGCCACTGGAAAGAGATTGGCTAAATTTGCCTGGTCGATAACCAAGACACCATTGCCAGTATTCAAATCAATTTTAAAAATTTGAAAGCGTTCCGTATTTGTTGTTATTAAATTACTAATCAGCACATTGCCAGCGTTATCCACTTTTATATCGTTGTGAGTAAGTGTGCCTGCCGTGTATATACTATCGGCAGTATTTTTCACATTCCGACCTAAGTAAGTAAACAGTGAAGCGTTGAGCGCTACTGCTTTTTCTTTTAATCCTGTTTGACCATCTACTACTACAATTTGCCTATTAGCTCTATCGGCAAAAAGCATTTTTCCATCTTTAACAGCCATACCACGTGCCTTTCCTGATGCAGCAATTAATTCATTAAGAGCAGAATAGTTATTCGTGTTTTTTGAAAACAACCAATGATTTTTAAATATAAGTGCTCCATTATGCCTTTGTTCGTAATAAGCAGGATCACTTTGGATAGTAGTAGGATTAAACACATTACCTGTTAGTGCAACTGTTTTTGAAGTAGCACCACTGGAACTGAGGGTAATGGAGCCGTTATAGGATGCTGTTGCTAAACCACCCATTAGCCGAACATAAATACGAACAGATTGACCCGTAATGGATGCCTGATCGAGCAAAATTTGGCCAGAGCCCACAAAATTAGCGCCGCTTGTGGTTGAAATTTCATAATTAGCTGGTGCCGACACAAGGCAATAAGTAAACAGGTTTGTACTTGTTAAATCGAATGACTTTTCAGTCGATGGTCCATTTCCAAAAACGTATTCAAAATTAGCAAGTTTGGTGGTTGATGCAATCAAGGCAGTAGCTTCAATAACATAGCCTGCCACATTCACTTCTTTGTCGGCAATTCCGGTTGTGCTTATCGTTATTTTACTGTCATAAGTTCCCATAGCTAAACCAGCTTTCAGACGAACATAAATATTATTCAGAGTAGCTTTACCCGCATTTTGTGTGATGGTAAGTGATGATTGACCAGAAAACGAAGTCCCTGTGGTAGAGGAAATTTCAAAATTGGCAGGAGCTGATAAAACAATATTAGAGGTTAGTCCGGTGCCGCTTACGTTAAAAGATTGTATGGTAGAAGGTCCAGCACCTTCGCTATAATTAAAATTAGAAAGAGAAGTTTTTGAAACTGTTACTACTACGGGGGCAGGATTTACAATACCTGAAAGAGCAATATATTTGGTTGTAGCTCCCGTTGACTGGATACTGATGTTTCCAATATAATTATTTTGAGATAAACCAGATTTAAGACGTGCGTAAACAATTAAATTGGCTACTTTTTCGCTTATCGCAGCAATGTTAAGTGCATTGGAACCAGAAAATGACAAGCCGTTGCTGAGTGAAATTTCGAATGATGTTGGAGCCGTAATGATAACATCATTAGTCAGACCAACGCCATTAAACACAAATGATTGTTGCGCTGAGGGTCCACTCCCTGCTGTATAACTAAAGTCCGAAAGTGTATTTGTAGAGCTATATAAACTTGGCTGATTGACTACGGCTCCACTCACATTAACATGCTGGGAAGCAGCTCCGATAGAAGAAATTTGGATAACCCCTGTGAACAAATTCTCATTTAAATTAGCTTTCAAACGAATATAGATGATGGTGGAAGCAAGGTCTCCAGCATTTTGTGTCAGCACAAGCGGTGTTGCCTGAAATCCAGAGCCCGAGCTTAATGAAATTTCGAAATTTTGGGGTGCCGAAATAGTAATATTATTTGTTAAGCGTTTTGCCGAAATTGTGAAACTCTTTGACAAAGAAGGTCCTACGCCTGAATAACTTAGGTCATTTATTTCGTCGGTAGAACAAACGATTTGATTGCCATAAAAACCAATTGGAAGCCCGTCCGTACCCCCCGATAGATATGAAGCGTATTGGGTAATACCAGATTGGTCGAGTAATGGGTTTGTCTTTTTTGTAGCTCCACTAAAGGGGTAAATAGTATTCAAAGTTCCACCACCAGTGTAATAAATTACACAATTAGCTCCTAAGTTGCTGTTATATATATTATTAGAAAATTTATTGAAATTATTAGAAAAAATGCAATTTTTTATATAGGACGGATTGTCAGAATTAGCGAAATTCAGTTCACGTTTGTTTGAATTGATAAAAGTGCAATGGTCAATATGATAGCTATCATAACCGGCAGTTGTAATTTCAACAAATGAGCTCAAAGCACCATTTATGCCGGGACCAACAAATAGGTTATTCATTAAATCAATTTTATTAGGCGAATAAAGCAAATTCCCCGTAGTGGCACCTATCACTCCAGCACTGATATTGCTAAACTCCGAATTATAAATACTTATATTGCCGCCATTGGCTGTGCTTGAACTAACTGTCGCATTGGCACCTGTAAACACAAAGGTTCTGTTACCGAAATTTTTCAAAACGCAGTTATTTATTTCAATGTTAGCACTGTAATTTGGACTGTAGGTATAAGCCTGATAAAAACTATTGGCATAATAACCGGCATTCACATTATATCCATCAAATTGGATACCCTGAAACAAAAGCTTTTTGATGGATGGTTCGGTAGCTTTACCATTGTAACGGATAAAATTTCCAGAACTTCCCGTAAATAAAACGATAGGGCGTGTTGTTAATCCTCCTGCAGCTCGAAGGGTAAAAGACTTATCGGTATTTACTGAAACCTGCTGCGACCAAAAGTATGATCCTCCGTCAGTAGTCAATTCAATAATGTCGCCATCGTTGGCTGCATTCACGTAGCTATATAAATCGCGAGGTGCTGACAATTTTATTCGAGCAGCTTGAAGTTGAAAAGATGCTACAAGCACCACACATAGGGTAGAAATATATTTTTTCATAAAGCAATTTTTACGAATTATTTAACTCAAGATTAATATTATACAGACTTAATTTGTACAAAAAAGTTTAATTACAAGATAAAAAAACTGCAAAATAATTTAAAAACAAGCAGACTACCCTTTTGCAACTTGCAATTATTTAGGCTGCCAAAAACAAGCTTTGGGTGATACAATTGCTCCTTCAGTTTTCAATAGTTTCATGGCTTTGTCCACATCTTGTCGTTCGAGTCCTGTTATAACGACCAATTTTGAGGCGTTTACTGCTATTCCAGCGTTTTTCAGTGCTTCCAATACCAACTCTTTTGTTTCCATCTATTTTAAAATTGTTTAAATTCTATTCTCTATTTTTACTATCCATCCATATTGTTACGGGACCATTGTTGAGCAGGGAAACCTGCATGTCAGCGGCAAAAGTGCCTGTTTGGACTTGTTTGCCAATTTTTTCAGAAACCAACGCACAAAATTTTTCGTACAACGGAATCGCTGTTTCATGTTTTGCAGCGCGCATATACGAAGGTCTATTCCCTTTGGCAGTAAGGGCAAACAAGGTAAACTGGCTCACAATAAGCACTTCACCATCCGTGTGCACAACCGATTTATTCATCACCCCATGCGCATCGTCGAAAATACGCAAGCCGGCAATTTTACCCGCCAGCCACAGCGCATCGGTCTCCGTATCTGCGTCCTCTATGCCCACCAGCACCAAAAGTCCATTGCCGATAGCCGCTTTGCAAGCACCATCAATGGTTACGGTTGCTTGTTTCACACGTTGAATAAGAACTCTCACAGCTACTACTTGCTATTTATCTAATTTTTTAGCCTCTTCCCACAGCACGTTCATTTCGTCTAAACTCATTGATTTTAAATCTTTTCCTTGTGTTATTGTTTTGGATTCTAAATAATTAAATCGTTTTGTGAATTTTTGATTCGTACGCTCCAGCGCATTTTCTGGGTTTATATTGTAAAGGCGCGCTGCATTGATGAGGCTGAACAACAGATCGCCAAATTCGGCTTCCATCTTGTTCGCATCCATTTTTTCTATTTCAACTTTCAATTCTTCAATCTCCTCCTGAACTTTATCCCAAACTTGGGTGCGCTCATCCCAATCGAAACCCACGCTGCGCACTTTGTCCTGAATACGATGCGCTTTGATAAGTGCTGGTAAGGATGTGGGTACGCCGGCAAGCACGGTTTTATTGCCTCCTTTTTCTTTCAGTTTGAGCGTTTCCCAATTTTGCATCACTGTTAAGCTATCGGTTGCCGTAACATCGGCAAATATATGAGGGTGACGATAAATAAGCTTCTCACACAAACCTTTACACACATCATATATGTCAAAATCTTGTGTTTCGTTGCCCATTTCGGCGTAAAAAACAATATGCAACAGCAAATCGCCCAGTTCTTTGCGTATTTCGTTTTTGTCGGCTTGCATGATAGCATCTGCCAACTCATAGGTTTCCTCTATCGTAAGCGTACGCAAACTCTCAAAAGTTTGTTCTTTGTCCCAAGGACATTTGGTTCGCAACTCGGACATAATTTCGAGTAAACGCTTAAATTCATTTAATTTATCGTTGATGGTATGCATCTTTTGTGCTAAAATTGTTGTTAATAAGCTTTTTAATTGTTATTTCTGATAGTCAATATAAATATTTTGTGCCACAGCTTTATCGTTAGCAAGTTGCTGTACAAGTTCATGCACGCTATCAAATTTTTTTTCTTCGCGTATTTTTGCTAAAAAACGGACACAAAGTGTTTCGTTGTAAATATCGTCGTCGAAACCAAAGATATTGACTTCGATACTGCTGTTTAGGGCATTTCCAAAAGTTGGTCTATTCCCAATATTCATCATGCCTCGGTATCTTTTTTCGTTGTAGCAAACGTCCACTGCATACACGCCGGTTGCCGGAATTAATTTGTTAGCTTCAATGGCGAGCAAATTGGCTGTTGGAAATCCTATTTTACGCCCTACCTTAAAACCATTCACCACTTTACCTTCAAACGAATAAACATACGAAAGCAAGCGATTGGTTTTTGCAATATTGCCTTGGCTCAAGGCTAATCGGATTTCGGAAGAGCTTACGTGAGCCACATCGGGCAATTCAAAACGATCAGCCTGCATAACTTGCATGCCAATTTCATTTCCATGTTTTTGATAATCAGCATAACCTTCGGTGCGATTATGTCCAAAACGGTGGTCGTGTCCCACAAGCAACGTGCTGACATTAAATTGTTCAAATAATATTTTTTTCAAAAAATCACGAGCAGTTAATCGGGACATTTCGATAGTAAAATCGAGTACCACACACACATCAATACCCGTAGAGCTAAGTTGAATAAGCTTTTCGGATAGAGAAGTGAGCAAAGCGGGTTGAAAATCGGCATGAAGGACGGTGCGAGGATGCTGGGCAAAAGTTACAACTACCGAAGGCAGCTTATTCGCAGCAGCCGCTGTTTTAAGTTGCTCAATAAGCGCACGATGTCCCAAATGTACGCCATCGAAGAAACCTACTGTGGCAGCACAGGTAGGCATTTTGATATTAGTATCGCGCGAATAATATACTTTCATAACTTAGTGTAAAGCTAACAAAAAATTTAAGTTTTCAGATGGTTTGACTAAGTAAGTTTCAAACCCTAATTGCTGAGCAGCTTCAATATTTTTTTCCCCATCGTCCAAGAACAAACATTCGGTAGCCTTTAGACTTGCATCATGTAGCATAGTCTTAAAAATAGCGGTGTGCGGTTTTGTAATTCCCATTTGGTAGGACAAATAACAAGTATCAAATAAATTGCCCAAGCTTGTGTTGTGCACTGCCAATGCCTTTTGGGCACTCACTTCAATATGTAGCGGGTTAGTATTACTCAACAACAAAAGGCGGTATTTTTTGCGTAATTCTTTCAGTAGTTCAACCTTTTCGGCAGGGAAATCGCATAAAAACGAACACCAAGCGGCGTCAATTTCGGCATCAGTCACAGCACGCGATGTGTATCTGCGAATGTGATTACGAAACTCGGCAGTGCCTATTTCTCCATTTTCAAACTGAAGAAAAAAATCTTTTTGACCAAAATTACTTAAAAAAATTTCAACATTTTCGAAGCCCAATTTTTTAAGATTTTGAATGCAAACAGGTAAATCTAAATTAATTAGCACACCCCCAAAATCGAATACGAGCGTAGTTATTGCTTTGTTTATTATCATTTTTTGTAAAAAATATTTCAGAATAGTTTTTGTAAAATGGCAAAATTGATTACTTTTGCAATCGCTTTGCAAAGATACTAAAAAATTTGCGTTCAAAGCAGGGCCTATAGCTCAGTTGGTTAGTAGCACCTGACTCATAATCAGGGGGTCACTGGTTCAAGCCCAGTTGGGCCCACCCCTTTAAAAAAGAAGCACTTACATGAGAACCATTGTAAGTGCTTTTTTGTTATTCGAATAAATTATCATTGTAAAAAAGTATGAACGAACTATTTGACAAAGTAAGTGGCGATATAAAAACCGCCATGTTAGCACGCGATAAAGTGGCTTTGGAAGCTTTACGTGGCATGAAAAAAGAATTTTTAGAAGCAAAAACTGCCAAAGGTGGAGATGGGAATTTAGCCGACGATGTAGCGGTTAAATTAGTACAAAAAATGCTCAAGCAACGCAAAGAATCGGCTCAGATTTACAACGAACAAAATCGTCCGGACTTGGCTCAAAACGAACTTGCAGAAGCTGCCGTAATAGAAAAATACCTGCCAGCACAGATGACCGATGAAGAGATAGAATTGGCTGTGGCTGAAGTGATTGTGCAACTCGGCGCGGCTGGACCCCAAGACATGGGCAAAGTGATGGGTGTAGCGTCCAAGCAACTTGCGGGCAAAACTGAAGGACGTTTGATTTCAGAAAAAGTAAAATTTTTACTCTCTAAAATTTCATAAAATCATGAAAACACTCAGCTATTTACTTATGACTACAATGCTATTTATAGGATGCGCAAAAAACGACAATCCTTTTTTGGAGGCATATACCAACGAATATGGTGCCCCTCCTTTTGATAAAATTAAAACTGAACATTATCTGCCAGCTTTTGAGGAAGGTATGAACAGACATCAAGCAGAGATTGATGCCATTGTCGAAAACAACGAGGCACCAACTTTTGCCAACACCATTGAGGCTTTAGAATATAGCAGCGATTTACTAAATAAAGTTTCGGCAGTGTTTTTTAATTTATATTCGTCGAACAGTAATGCAGAAATGGAAAAAATTGCTACCGAAGTTTCGCCAAAACTTTCGGAACATAACGACAATTTATACATGAACGAAAAACTGTTTGTGCGCGTTAAAACGCTGTATGATAGCAGGTCGAGCTTGGGCTTATCAGCCGAGCAAAATCGTTTGTTAGAAGATTATTACAAAGGTTTTATCCGCAGCGGTGCTGCACTAAACCCCTCTCAAAAAGAACAGCTTCGAGCCATAAACAAAGCTTTGGGTTTATCCGAAATTGCTTTTGGACAAAATGTATTGACCGAAACCAATGCATACAAAAAAGTGATTGACAACAAAGCCGATTTAGCGGGTTTGCCCGAAGGGGTTATTGAGGCTGCTGCCGAAACTGCTACCGAAGTAGGGATGAAGGGGAAATGGGTTTTCACAACACAAAAAGCAAGTTTCATTCCCGTGCTTCAATACAGCGAAAATCGTGTATTACGTCAGGAGTTATTGATGGCTTACACCCAACGCGCCAACCTCAACAATGCAAATAATAACAAAAAAGTGATCAATCAAATCATGAAACTTCGTGTTCAAAAAGCACATTTACTGGGATTTGAATCGCCTGCCGCATTTATTTTAGACGATACCATGGCGAAAACGCCACAAGCCGTTTACAGTTTTTTGGCAACCGTGTGGAAACCCGCAGTGGCTCGTGCCAAAAGTGAAGCCGCAGCGTTGCAAACACTAATGACTGCCGAGGGCAAAGGCGAAAAATTGGAAGCCTGGGACTGGTGGTATTATTCCGAAAAACTTCGGAAAGCAAAATACGACTTGGACGAAGAGCAATTGCGTCCTTATTTCAAATTGGAAAATGTACGTAAAGGCGTATTTGATTTAGCAAGCAAATTGTATGGTTTACAATTTAAAAAGTTAGACAAGATGCCTATTTACCATCCTGATGTTGAAGTGTTTGAAGTAACTAATGCCGATGGTTCACTTATTGGGGTACTCTACACCGATTATTTTCCACGCGAAAGCAAACGTGCTGGTGCTTGGATGGAAAACATTACACCACAATACAAAAAAGAGGGTAAAAACTTTCGCCCTATAATATGCAATGTAGGTAATTTCACCAAACCAACCGCAGGAAAACCTTCCTTGCTCAATATGGATGAGGTGGAAACTATGTTTCACGAATTTGGACATGCACTGCACGGTTTACTCTCGCAGTGCACTTATCCAAGCCAATCGGGCACCAATGTTAAACGAGATTTTGTTGAAATGCCCTCTCAGATTATGGAAAACTGGTGCTTCGAACCGCTGGTAATGAAAAGTTATGCACGTCATTATAAAACGGGCGAAGTTATCCCGGATGCATTGATAGAGAAAATTCAAAAAGCTGGCACTTTTAACCAAGGATTTACAATGACCGAATTACTTTCTGCCTCGCTCTTAGATATGGATTATCACACAATAAAAGATACAACAGTTTTTGATGTAAACGCATTTGAGAAAGCATCTATGGAACGCTATGGCATGATTCCCGAAATTATTGTGCGATATCGAAGTACATTCTTCAACCATATTTTCACAACAGGTTATTCAGCAGGTTATTACAGCTACACATGGGCAGAGGTGCTCGATGCTGATGCTTATCAATCGTTTGTAGAAACGGGCGACATATACAACAAAGAGCGCGCTACCGCTTTCCGAAAAAACATTTTGGAAAAGGGAGATTCCGATGATCCAATGAAACTCTATCGCACTTTTAGAGGCAAAGATCCCAATCCGGAAGCACTGCTCCGCAAGCGTGGTTTGCTATAAAGATTTCTCTACTTAATATATGGTTTATACAAAAAAAAACGCCACAATATTTCTGCTTATAAAGTAAAATATTGTGGCTTTTTTATCTGTACACTTTTTGAGGAGGAAAATAATTCTTTCTTATAGATACTTATTTCAGCCACTAAACGTGCATGACAAAGAGTTTTGTATTGGATTGCAAAACCATTTTGTAGGCTAAACCTGGATTGAAAAGCCGGGCAAACAAGCGGCGTTTATGAGTGTTGAACGCCAACAAATCGATATTGTTTTTTTGCAAAAAATCTTCGATTAAGGCTGGCGAATCGGGTTTATTTATCAACGAGTAGCTGGTTGTAATAGCGGGATAATGGTTTGAAAAATAAGTTTTTATGCCCGAAATCATCACTTCGCTCCAAGCGTTATTCTTGTCGGAGGCATGAATAAAAAAGAGCTCTAATCGGTCAGTTTTAAACAATTCAATCGTTTTGTCGATGGCTATTAAATCAGTTTGGTCAAAATTTGTCAAAAATCCAATGCGGTGTATTTCGTGAGCGTTGCTTGCTTGCTGGGGAATGGCAAAAACGGGTGACAATGCAACTTCCATCACCTCTGCTGCCACGCTCCCAATAAGTTCATTCGTTACTTTACGTCCATTAGTTCCCATAACAATTAAGTCGGGCATCGACTTTTTGCAATACTCTGGGATAACTTCATCGGGCACACCTTGCTTGGTTACAAATCGAAATTTCACGGTAGGCAATTCACCCTCTTCGATGCGTTTTTTGAGTATGTTTTTCAAATTTTCGGCATCAGCATTGGCAGCATTAATGGTTCGTCGCAGCAAATCATTATTGGTCAGACTGTAGGTGCTGATTTCGCTGTTACTGTTTATCGTAAATGTAGGAATATAATAAGCATACAAAAATTCAATTTCGGCATGTAGTTTAGCTGCAAACAAGAAACCGTAGTCAATTGTAATCTTCACCATATCGGCATAGTCAATAGGTATGAGCACTTTTTTTGCTTTTGAAACAGGAATTGCCTTTTCCCAATCTTTTTCTACCTCCTCAACAATTTTCAATGCTTTGGGCAAGTCAGTTTCTTTGATGCGAACCCGCACCCCTACGGCAACTTCAGGATTTTCGAGGTTCAAATTATGAATCTCCGTATCAATACCATTTTTAATCAGCACAGCCTTAATCATTTGTGCCCGTTGAAAAGTACGTATGGCAAGTGTTACTAATTTAGAATTCATGACAGGCTTATTTTTTTTATTTTGCGTCTAAAATAACGGGAGTGCTATTTTTGCCACCGTTCATAATGATGAGTTTAGCATTGGGCGAAGTTGCAATGGCTTTAATCATTTCATACTGCAATTGCTTGTCACTCAGCCCTGTGCTAAGTATTTTTTGATAGTCGGCTATACCTTGAGCTTCCACACGTTTGCGTTCGGCTTCTTGTTTTTCTTTTTGGAGCACAAAAGTCATTTTTTGGGCTTCTTGCTCGGCATTTATTTTAGATTCTATGGTTGTTTTCACCGAAGTGGGCAGTGTGATATTGCGCACTAAAAGCTGTTCTAACATTAAACCTCTGCTTTTAAAATCGGATTCGATGGTTTTAAAAATTCTATTCTGAAATTCATCACGCTTTGAAGAATAAAGCGCTACGGCATCATAATAAACAGCATTGTCGCGAATTTTGGTGCGGCATATCGGACGCACAATGGTATTGCGATAATCGGTGCCAATTTCTTGTAAAATACGAGGAGCTTCGCTGGGCATTAATTTATACAACACGGTAAGGTCTATAACTACTTCTAATCCATCTGCCGAAAGCACGCGGATAGCATCGTCGCCAGATTTAGAACCTTCGTCATTTACACCAGACATGGTATAGTTTTGCGTACGAATATCAAAGGTAACCACTTCTACCAAAGGGTTTACCACATTCAACCCACTTTCTAAAATTCTATTATCTACTTTTCCAAATAGTTTCTGAACGCCCACTTCGCCAGGATTTACCTGCACCAAGGAGGCTGTAAAAGCAGCAAGAATAACAATCAGAATACCTACAATTTTGACAATGCCGGCATAAGGCGAAAAAGGAGAATTTGATTTTGTGGAAGCATATCCTAATGCAAAAACAATGATACCAACAACAACTAAGTAAATCATGATGTTAAATTTTTAAAAATTTAGAAAACTGAAAAATAGAAGAATCAAAATAATTATGGCAACAAATGTAAAAAAAATTGTTCGTATAATAACACGAATTACTATTTATTTACTCGGATGACCATCAAAAAAATGATGGAATAAAAATTTTTGAAATAATTTAGTAAAATAGCGCACCTTTATATTGTATCTTTGTGGGCGAAATGCCTGTTGTTATAGAAATAAGATACGCAGTATCAAACCGAATTACGAAAGTAATGCCATGAATACAAATTTATTAAACAAAAAAAACAGTAAACTTCCCAAGGCTGGCAGCCCAACCATCGCTTCGTGGCTATTGGCATTGCGGCTCAAAACATTGCCCTTAGCTTTATCCAACACGATACTCGGTTCGGTACTTGCAGCTCATGCCCAAAGGTTTCGGTGGTCTGTATTCTTGTTGGCAGCAATTACAACCATTCTACTCCAAATAATCTCAAATCTTGCGAACGATTACGGCGATTTTGTGAATGGCAAAGACACTTCCGAGCGCATAGGACCACAACGGATGGTTCAATCAGGACGCATTACAGCAAAAACCATGTTGCGAGCTATAATCGCTTTGGGAATAGCAGTGAGTGCTACCGGTGTATGGCTCATCGTGATCGGCACACACGGACTACATACGCTGCCTATCCTTATCTTTGTGGGGTTGGGCTTGGCAGCCATTGCAGCAGCCATAAAATATACGGTAGGCAAAAACCCTTATGGATACAGAGGTTTAGGCGATTTGTTTGTATTTATTTTTTTTGGATTAGTAGGCGTAATGGGCACTTATTTTCTCCATACCCAAACAGGTAATTGGGAAGTGTTGCTGCCTGCCACTGCTATGGGCTTGCTAAGTACAGGTGTGCTCAATATGAATAATTTGCGCGACTACGAAGCCGACAAAAACGCAAACAAAATAACCTTGGTTGTAACCTTAGGGCCAAGCAAAGCCGCCTACTACCATGCTGGTTTGATTAGTGTTGCTATGCTAATGGCTTGTATTTATACTCTTTTGAACTACGCATCGCCCTGGCAATGGCTTTTTTTGTTATCATTTCCACTTTTTTTATTGAATTTAAAAAAAGTATTTAGCTATAAAAACTCCATAGAGCTTTATCCCGAATTGGGAAAATTGGCACTAGCTACCTTGCTGTTTGCATTGAGCTTTGGAGCCGGATTACTATTGGGATAAAACGAGGAAACACAATGGCAAAGAAAAAAAACAAAAAAGCAAAAAATACTGCTGTTGAAATTACGGCAGTTCAAGAAACACACGCACCAAGTGAGTTGCAATCGTTTTACGCATGGGAAGGTGATGTGTTGATTTTGAACATATTGGGCACTCCTGCTGCGAAACGCGACGTCATAGGAAAACCATTTGGCAATCAGCTCAAAGTAAGTGTGCGCGAGGCGCCACAAAATGGGAAAGCTACGGACTATATGGTGCGCTTTTTGGCTACGGAGTTCGGAGTTTCCGTCAAAGATATTGAAGTGGTAAAAGGACGCTTCAATGTAAATAAGCAAGTGCGCATAAAGAGTCCGCAAAAACTTCCCGTAGTGATTTTACCCGCCGAGCTCACTTAAAAAACCTTTATTCTAACTTATTAATTGTAAATTGAAGTAGATATTACCAAAGCATGATTATCTTTGTTAAATATATGAAAAGAGCAGCACACATAATTATGTATATACATCTGTCCAATAGTTATTTGCGTACAAAGCTTAAAGTTATTATTTTTGTAATCGCCCTATTATTCCCCATTACGGCTTGTAAAAAACATGCGGTTGACGCTGTTCGTGAGAAAGTGCTGGAGGTAGAAGGGAAATTTTTATATCTCGATCAAGTGCAGGAAGTTCTTCCACCCAATATAAACGCTGCCGATAGTGCTAAAATCGCCCAAAGTTTCATACGCAAATGGGTTACCGATGTGCTCTTATATGAAAATGCGGAGCGCAACATTACCAATAAAACAGAGATAGATGCCCTTGTAGCGGATTATCGTAAGACGCTAATCATCCATCAGTATCAACAAAAAATGATTGAGCAGCGCGTTCCCAAAGAGCCTTCGGAGGAAGGGATAAAAGCATTTTATGACCAATATAAAGCACAATTGAGTTTGAAAGAAAACGTGATTCAAGGCATTTTACTTATTTTGCCTGCCAATGCGCCTCAAAAAGCCAATGTTCGAAATTGGGTGCAATCGGGTACTACAAAAGCATTGGAAAGTATTGAAAAATATAGCATGCAACATGCTATAAGTTACGAATATTATGGCGACAAATGGGTATCGTTTTCTGAAATTTTAAAAAAAACACCCTTGCAGCTCGAAAATCAAACAAGTTACTTGAGTGGGCGACGCTTTGTGGAAGTGAATGACAGTACACGGAGCTACTTTTTGGGCATTCAGGCATCCAAACTTATAGGACAAACCGAACCCTACGAAATGGCAAAGCCAAAAATAATAGCATTGATAACCAATAAATTAAAAGCAGATTTTATCTCTAAATTTGAAGACGAAATTTACAACGATGCTATCAAAAACGAAACAGTAACATTTTTCAAACAAGTAAAATAAAAAACAAACATAAACAGATGAAAAAACAAATTCTTTTCTGTGCCCTATCTCTCTTATTCATGAACCAAGTAAGTGTAGCGCAAACAAACCCTTCACAAGCCAATGTGATAGACGAAGTTATTTGGATTGTAGGCGATGAGTCTATTTTACGTTCCGAAGTAGAAGAACAACGCCTGCGTGCACAATACGAAGGTACGCCCCTTCAAGGTGACCCCTACTGCGTTATACCAGAGCAAATAGCCGTAAATAAACTTTTTCTGCATCAGGCTGCCATAGATAGTATTGAGGTAAACGAAAGCAATGTGATGAATCAAGTTGAAAATCGCTTGAGCTACTTTATTTCACAAATTGGCTCTAAAGAAAAAATGGAAGAGTATTTTGGAAAAAAAACAATTGATTTGCGCGAAGATTTGCGAACCATGTTTCGCGACCAAATGACTATACAACAAATGCAACAGAAGTTGGTGGGCGATATCAAATCGACACCTGCCGATGTACGTCGGTTTTTCAACGGTTTGCCTACCGACAGTGTACCGACAGTGCCCGCCCAAACTGAGTTGCAAATTATTAGCTTTGAGCCTCCCGTTCCTATTGAAGAAACGAACCGCATCAAAGAACGTTTGCGTGACTTTACCGACCGCATTAGCAAAGCGACTACCGACTTTTCGGTATTGGCGCGCCTGTATTCCGAAGATACGGAAAGCGCAAAACGTGGTGGCGAACTTGGTTTTATGGGACGTGGACAGTTAGTGCCCGAATTTGCAACTACAGCCTTCAACCTTACCGACCCGAAAAAGGTTTCGCGCATAGTGCAAACCGAATTTGGCTACCACATTATTCAGCTTATCGAAAAACGCGGCGACCGCATAAATTGTCGCCATATACTATTAAAACCACGCATTTCACTTACCGACAAAGACAAAGCCATCCACTTATTGGACTCTATTGCCAATCAAATACGACAAGGCAAAACAAGCTTTGAGCAAGCTGTCATCTATTTTTCGCAAGATAAAAACACAGCCATGAATGCGGGTTTAATGCTCAACCCCAAAAGTGGAACGTCGAAATTTGAGTATCAGGATTTGCCTCAGGAAGTAGCTAAAACTGTGTACGACATGCAAGTAGGAGAACTATCAAAACCCTTTACAATGATTAGCCCTACAACTAATAAAGAAGTGGTAGCTGTGGTGAAAGTAAAATCCAAAACGCCAAACCACAAAGCAAATCTTATCGACGACTACCAAATGCTCAAAAGCTATTACGAAGGGAAGAAAAAAGAAGAATTTATAACCAATTGGATAATAAAAAAACAAAAAGAAACCTATATAAGCATTGATCCAGCTTGGCAAAATTGCAAATTTCAATATTCAGGTTGGGTAAAAAAATGAATTGCAGCATTTTGAAAAGTAGAAGCATAAATAAGCATTGGAGAATCCGAGCATTTGTTGCTATGCTCTGTCTGTGTGTAGCCGTACTGAGCGCACAAGTGCAACCACGGCAATTGCGCAACGAAGTGCTTCAAAGCCAGCAAGCCAAGACGCTTGCAAAACCTAAAGTGAATGCCAAAAGCAAACGCTCGCCCAAACCAATGCCAACACCTCCACCTTTAGCACCCACAGTAAATCCACTTAATAATGCCAACGCCACACTCGTTTACCTCGAAAACACCGAAACACTTTCGTACGACCAAGGTGTAAATCCCGACATGAAAGTGATGAAAGGTAATGTGCGATTCAGGCACGACAATGCTTTACTTTATTGCGATAGCGCGTATTTCTACGAAAATGCAAATTCCATCAATGCTTTCAGCCATGTTCGTATTGTGCAGGGCGACACCCTTTTTGTTTATGGCGATTTTTTGTTTTACGATGGAAATATGAAATTGGCTAAGCTACGTGGAAACGTAAAAATGCAAAACAGGAATACAACGCTCACTACCGACAGTTTAAATTTTGACCGAATTACCAATTTGGCTTACTATTACACAGGAGGCAAAATAGTTGATGCAGAAAACACCCTGACATCGGTATGGGGACAGTACCACACTACATCCAACGATGCACTGTTTAAAAACAAGGTATTGCTCGTAAACAAAAACTTTACGATGACCTCGGACACGCTGCAATACAATACCAAAAGCAATATTGCGAACCTTGTAGGCCCAACGCATATCGTTTACAACAAGGAAACCGACATCTACTCCAACCGCGGATGGTACAATACCAAAACTGAGCAAATGATGCTACTCAACCGCTCACAGGTACTTCATAAAGACGGCAGAACGATGGTAGGTGACACTATTTTTTATGATAAAACAAAAAAATACGGCGAAGCATTTATCAACGTAAGCCTAACCGATTCGGCTCAAACATCGACTCTTTTCGGCGATTACGTGTTCTACGACGAGACCAAAAAAGCTGGCTTGGCAACCGATTCGGCATTGCTGTTGGATTGGTCGAGCAAAGATTCGCTCTGGATGCATGCCGACACACTACGCACATTCAAGGATTCCTCATTCTCAGTAGCCAAAGCCACATTCAACGTGCGATTTTTTCGTAACGACGTTCAAGGCATCAGCGACTCGCTGAGCTATTCAGCGCGCGACTCCATTATGAACATGTATGGCCAACCGGTGCTCTGGTCGGACAACAATCAGCTTTCAGGTGACACCATCAAAGCATTTACCAAAAACAAAAAAATAGAACGTATCCTTATCCAACAAGCAGCCATGGCGGTGCAAAAAGAAGATTCACTATACTTTAACCAACTGTCGGGCAAAGAAATAACAGCTCACTTAGACAGTGGCGAGCTGCGACGCGTCGATGTGAATGGAAATGCCGAAACAATTTATTATCCTAAAGATGATGCAGACTCTACCATTGTGGGGCTCAATAAAACCGAAAGTAGTTATGTGGTGATGCATCTCAAAAACAAAAAAGTAGAACGTATTGTGATGACAGCAGCTTCGAGTGGCGTGATGTATCCCTTGGGGCAACTCAAAGGGGGCGATATTTATCTGAAAAATTTCTTTTGGATAGATAAACAGCGCCCCCTTAAAAGCTCCGATGTACTTCAAATCCCAAGTAAGGAACCACGCATAAAAATAGGAACCAGCAGCCTGATGGGCGTAGATGCTGAAAAACAAACAAAAGGAAGCAAATAATTCCATCTACTAATAAATCCAACCTACCACGCCACGGGCACCACCAGTTTTAAGCTTATGTTTCTTCCCATATTATAAACGCCCGAAGTGCCGTTTACCCGATTCATGGCAGCGTATTTTAAACGGCTGAGGTGGTTTTGATAAGCAATGTCCGCCAAATTCGTTACGCTAATATAAAGCGAACAAACAGTTTTCTTATTCACCAGAATATCGCCTCCAATGCTTGCACTTAGAAGTGAATAAGCTGGCGTGGCTGTTTCCGTACCATAAGCATTATATACCTTATTTTGAGCAAAGTAATGCTCTATACCAACCGACACAAAGCCATTTTTAACAAAGGAACCAACTCCAACTATCTCGGCTCTCAGGTCAGATTTTAATTTTGCTCCTGGTGTCAAAGGCAAATAGCGCGTGGAGTCAGTTTGGTGTAGCAGTTGCGCATCGACGTATGAAAAAATATTTTCAAAGTGCAACCAATTTAACGGATGCGGATGTATATCGATAATTGCTTCACCGCCCATGAGCCGCGCATTACCAGCATTAAATTTATAGACAGGCACATCATTGGCAATGGAATCGCCGCCAAGCACACTGCTTATTTTTCTTGAAAAAATATAGTTCGAAATGTTATTTATAAACAAATTAACTCGGGCACTCACATGTTGCGTGCTGTAACCCAACTCATAGTCCAATTGCAAACTGTTTTCGGGTTTCAAACTGGGGTCGCCCAACTCATAGCGAATTGTACCTTCGTGAACACCGTTTGAGCCAAGTTCGCTGATGTTGGGAGCTCGAAAGCCACGGGATAAATTTAGTTTGGTTTGCCAGTTCTCGCTCAGCTGGTAGGTTGCGCCAATACTACCGCTTACACCAGCAAAAACACTTTCAAACAAAGAAAATCGCTCCATCGCATTGGGATCTGTGCTTGTTGTTTTTTCTTCATCGCTATTTACGTACAAAGCATCGCCGGTTTCATTGCGCCTGTCGTACCGCAAGCCACCACTCACATTGATTTTTCCCCACGTTTTTTTAGCCATTGCAAACACACCGGCATCAAAAAGACGATACTCAGGTACCAAAAACTCAATGCCTTTATTCAAGGAGTTTTGATACATACCATTTGTACCGATGGACAAATCATAGCCATTGTTCGAAGGAAAAACATACTGGAAATTGTAGTTCACTGTATGCAGTTGAAAATACAAACCGTAATCGTTAGGCATTTGTACATCAGCATATTCCTGGCGTTGATTCTGTTGATAGCCCATAGTGGCTTTTAAACTGCCTTCGCCAAGCATCACACTATTATCCCACACGGCTTTGTAATGTTTTACTTGCTGAAATGGAATCAATTGTTTATACGACAAATAATCGGATGATGTGGCTAAGGCTTCACCCACTATGCCATCACTGCTTATTTGTTGCTTAATAAATTTTCCGGTGGCGCTGTCGCGGTCGCCCTCCACAATGCCAGGGCTGAGCTGATAGGCACTTAATGTGAGATGCGAATAGCCCCACCAACTGCTTATGCCCACCAATCCGGAAAGCGCATTTTCCCTAAAGCCCGAATTATAAACATAGCCATCCTGTTTGTTTTGATAGGCATGTGCCTGTTTGTTGCTATAACGAACGTCCCATACAAAGTTTTTTTTATGACCAGCAAAATTCACAGAATAAGCCATCAATCCATTGTTGGTTTGATAATTTGCCAGTGCATTCAGTTGTTGGCTACCTTGCGAAAGTACTGGAGCTGACACAAAATTGATAATACCAGCCATGGCATCCGAGCCATACATCAAACTGGCAGGTCCTTTCAGAATTTCAACACGACTTACGTCATTTTCATCTATCTCAATGCCGTGCTCATCGCCCCATTGCTGACCTTCTTGCCGTATGCCATCGTTCACCACAACCACCCTGTTGTATCCAAGTCCACGAATTACCGGCTTTGAAATTCCACTTCCGGTGGTAATTTGAGAAATCCCCGGTTGCGAGCTGATAGCATCAATTATATTTGTAGATGCCAATTGAAGTAAATCCTTATGCGTAACAATGCTCATTGGTGATGGCATTTTTTGCAATTGCCCCGCACCCGCTTGTCCGGTTACAACCACTTCATCGATTTCTACAACGGATTCGGTGAGCACAAAATCCTTTTTACTAATTGTCTTCAAATCTATATTTTCGGCAATCATTTTGTATCCAATGGCAGTTATCTGAATCAACATTGACCGCCTTGGCAAATTGTCTAACTCATAGTTTCCGTCATTATCGGTTATGGTGCCTGTTTTCAATTCGTTAAAAAACACCGTTACGCCAACCAAAGGCTTTCCTTGGCTATCACTAATTTTGCCATGCAAGTAAGTTTGTTGATTCCCTATGTTTGTAGCCCCGCTGGTAACACTTAATAGCAATACTATCAATAAATTAAATGTCTTTTTCATTCTGCTTTTTCTTTTTTAAAATTAAAAATTTATCGGTAGGCTTTAGCAACCGATGGCGTGAATTGTAGGTGCTTTCTAAAAAAAAAGCACCAGTAAACAAAGCAAATAATAACTTACTCACAGTTGTTTTGACTATAAAAACTTAAAAAAAGATTACAGTGCAGGCGGCGCACGAAGTTGAAAAAGATGGGTAGGATTATTAACAAGGCAAGAAACTGTTCTACTTGATTTTATATCGCGAACAATGACAACAGCTTTGGGGAGATTGGTAGTTTTTTGAATTATTAATGTACAGAAATCAAATTCGCAAATCGGACAATCTTTGAAATGGTCGGTTGTGAAAGCATGCCCTTCTTCGGAAGTACATATACCCTCCGTGTGCGAATGATGTACAAAAAAACTATGAACCGGTTTGACAAGCAATGAACTCACAAACACGGCTAACAAAAGCAGTGCTAATTGTGATTGAAGTGTTTGTTTTGGTTTTTTCATTGTTTATATGTACTAACGCGCTTTTAAACGAATTTACACACAAAATGTTCACCAAGGTAGAAACATATAAGCACAAATAAGAGTGGGATGTATAGTTAACAGTTTACAAATTAAATTTTTTACGGTAAAAAAAATACCTCTTTTGCGTTCAATACCTTACTGATTTAAAAACAGCCGAAAGCCTTTCTATTTTCCACAGCTATCATTTACCACGAATGATGCGTTTTATGTCGTTAAGTTTATTGAGGGCTTCCACGGGGGTGAGGTTGTTGATGTCTAAGTGTTTTATTTCGTCGCGTATTTGTTCCAGCACGGGGTCGTCCAATTGAAAGAAGCTAAGCTGCATGCCTTCGCGGTGTTCGGCAATGCCACTAACCGGTTTTGAAACTGCCGATTGGCGGTTGTCGGTTTCCAAGTCTTTGAGGATTTGCTCGGAGCGTTTCACAATGCTTAAAGGCATACCAGCCATTTTTGCCACGTGAATACCAAAGCTGTGGGCACTGCCACCTTGCACCAATTTGCGAAGGAAAATCACTTTTTTATCTACTTCTTTCACCGATACGTTGTAGTTTTTGATGCGTGGAAAAGATTTTTCCATTTCGTTCAGTTCGTGGTAGTGTGTGGCAAATAAGGTTTTGGCTTTGCAGCTTGGGTGTTCGTGAATATACTCCACAATTGCCCACGCTATGGAAATGCCATCGTAGGTGCTGGTGCCGCGTCCCAGCTCATCGAAAAGCACCAAACTACGGCTCGAAAGGTTGTTCAGGATACTGGCGGCTTCGTTCATCTCCACCATAAAGGTCGATTCGCCTTGTGAAATATTATCGCTCGCCCCAACGCGAGTAAAAATTTTATCCACCACACCAATGCGAGCACTTTGCACCGGCACAAAGCACCCAATTTGAGCCATGAGCGTTATCAATGCCGTTTGGCGAAGCAAAGCAGATTTACCCGCCATGTTGGGTCCGGTAATTATTATAATTTGTTGTGTTTCGGTGTCCAAATATACATCGTTGGCAATATAGCTTTCGCCCACAGGGAGCTGCTTTTCAATCACTGGATGGCGTCCCTGTTTGATGTCGAGCACATCGTTGTCGAGCACTTCAGGACGCACATAGTTGTTTTCGGCCGATACTTTGGTGAATGACAGCAAACAATCTAATTGCGCTATCATGTTGGAATTGAGTTGAATAGCTGTAATGTAATCGGCTAAGGCAATGACCAACTCTCCGAAAAGGCGTGTTTCAATTGCTAAAATTTTTTCTTCGGCACCCAGTATTTTTTCTTCATATTCTTTTAGTTCCTGCGTAATGTAGCGTTCGGCATTCACCAAGGTTTGCTTGCGAATCCATGTTTCGGGCACTTTGTCCTTGTGGGCATTGCGCACTTCAATGTAGTAGCCAAACACGTTGTTGAAATGTATTTTAAGGCTCGGAATGCCCGTTGCTTCACTTTCGCGTTCCTGAATGCGTTGTAAAAATTCTTTGCCGGAATGCGCCAACATGCGAAGCTCATCCAAATCGGCATCGATACCGTGGCGCACAATGCCCCCTTTGCTTATCAGGATCGGTGGGTCGTTTTGAATTTCTTTTTCAATTTTTTCGGCAATAATATGACAGGCATTGAGCTGGTCGGCTATTTTCTGGAGGCTCACATTATCAGTGCTTCCACAAGCCGTTTTAATGGGTTCGATAGCTTTCAGCGCCACTTTGAGTTGCACCACTTCGCGCGGATTTATTCGTCCCACAGCTACTTTTGAAATGATGCGTTCGAGGTCGCCAATGAGCGAAATGTTTTGCTCCAACAATTCTTTGAGTTGCGGATTTCTGAAAAAAAACTCCACCACGCTAAGGCGTTCGTTGATTGGTTTCACATTTTTAAGCGGAAAAGCAATCCATCGTTTCAGCAGTCGTGCTCCCATAGGGCTTATGGTTTTATCCAATATGTCCACCAATGTTTTAGCGCCTTCGTTTATGGATCCATAAAGTTCCAAGTTACGTACGGTGAAACGGTCGAGCCATACATACCTATCCTCTTCAATGCGAGCTAATTGTGTGATGTGACCCGTTTGCTGATGATGGGTGAGGTCTAAGTAATGCAAAATAGCACCTGCCGCCACCACGCCATTAGCCAGATTTTCCACACCAAAGCCTTTCAGATTTTTTGTTTCAAAATGTTTCAGCAAACGTTCGTTAGCCGATTCGGGCATAAAAGCCCAGTCCTCGAGCGCATAGGTGAAAAATTTAGTGCCAAAAAGCGTTTCAAATTCTTTGCGTTTGTTGCGGTCGAAAAGCACTTCTTTGGGTGCAAAGCTATTGAGCAATTTATCAATATACTCGGCATTGCCTTCGGCTACTAAAAACTCACCAGTAGAAATGTCCAAAAACGAAATTCCAACTTGCTGTTTGTTGATGTACACACTTGCCACAAAATTGTTTTCCTTATGGTTTAGCGTTGTGTCGCTATACGAAACGCCTGGCGTTACAAGCTCGGTAACACCACGTTTCACTATTTTTTTTGTCAGTTTGGGATCTTCCAATTGGTCGCAAATGGCTACTCGCTTACCCGCACGCACTAATTTTGGCAAGTATGTGTCCAAAGCATGATGTGGAAAACCTGCAAGTTCAACGGTTTTGGCAGAACCATTGGCTCTACGGGTAAGCGTAATGCCCAGAATTTCGGATGCTTCGATAGCGTCGGCCGAGAAGGTTTCGTAAAAATCGCCGCAACGGAAAAGCAGTATGGCATCAGGATGTTTTGCCTTGATTTCGAAATACTGCTTCATGAGAGGGGTTTCCACTATATCGTTTGCCATACTTTTTGTTTCGCTTTTTTTTTTACAAGACCTGAATTATTAAACCTTTAGTGCGTTAATTGCTGCGGTCATTTTAGACCAAGCGTATTTTTGTTTTTCTACTTGAATATTTTTTATAAATTTTTCCGAACGATTATTGATGTAGAAATCAACAAGTGCATCGGCAATTTGTTTCGGCTGCACCTCTACTACATAGCCCACCTGATTGTGAGGAACTATCTCGGATAAACCGCCTACATTGGTTACTAACATGGGCTTCTCGAAGTGATAAGCTATCTGACTTACGCCACTCTGAGTAGCTGTGCGGTAGGGCTGAGCCACTATATCGGCAACACTAAAATAATTGCGCACCTCGCTGTCGGGAATAAAATGAGTGCGTAAAACAACATGATTTTCTAATTTAAACCGGGCAATGAGTGACAAATAAGGCTCAGGGTTTTCGTAAAATTCACCGGCAACAATCAACTTTAACGGAAAAGCGCGCAAGCGTTCGTCGGCAAAAGCTTCCAAAAGCAAATCCAACCCTTTGTAATCGCGAATAAAACCAAAAAAAAGGATGTAAGAAACATACTCACGCAAACCAAGATAAAGAGCTGCTTGCTGCTTTTGAAGTGGTGCACCGTAATGGTCATAAATAGGATGAGGCGAGATGGCAATAGGTTTGTTGCTTTTGTCGAAGTGCCGTATGTCAGCTTCGACAGATGCTGCCATGGCTACAAAGCCATCCATGGCTTGCACAAAATATGAAGGAAAAAGCCTGTCCAACAAAGTAGGTTCGTGGGGTATCATGTTGTGAATGAGGGCAATATTTTTTGTTTTTGAGCTACGCACCATGCGAGCAATAGTTCCAAAACAGGGTGCCATAAATGCCATCCAATAACAAAAAATAACACGGTCGGGTTTCAACTGCTTTATTTTATTGCCCGTAGCTATCCATGATAAGGGATACATAGAGTTGATTGAACGCGTAATTTTTAAATCGGCAGGTTGCGGCTCAGCAGATAGTTGCGTAACACCCGGGAACAAAAACGACGGATATTGCAATGTAAATGTAAAGACCTCAACCTCATGCCCCTCGTGTTTGAATTGACGCGCCAGCCTTTCGTTGAACGATGCCAAACCACCTCGGTAGGGATAGGTAGTTCCTACGATAACAATCTTCATGAATTCATTTTTTTTGTTGGAAGTGCAAAGGTACAAAAAAAATGGCGGAGCAAAAAAGTAAGGTTGAAAAGATGTTTAGCTCATTTTTTCGTACTAAATAGGAAATTTTATGATAAAAAATTTGAATACTCCACAAAAAAGCATTTAATTTGCATTGTATTTGAAAAAATGCAGGGAAAAAACTCAAAAACGAAAAGTCTCAAACAAAGTTTGACTTTCGAGATTAAATGAAACAAATAAATTTATTAAATAATTCACAATGAAAAGCTTCGTAAAAAACCTCGGTCCGCTTATAATGCTCATTGGCGTAGCAATTTTGGCTACTTATTTCTTT
>MNZK01000062.1 GCA_001873635.1 Porphyromonadaceae bacterium CG2_30_38_12
TGATATTTTTATCTCGTTCTTTTTCAATTCATTAATAAAAACATCGCTTGTAAATTGGCTTCCTTGATCGGTATTAAAAATATCTGGTTTCCCGTGTTTTTCAATAGCCGTTTTGAGCACTTCAGTGCACCATTCGGCAGTCATGGTGTTTGATAACGACCAATGAATAACAAAACTACCATGCCAACTCGTACCAAATACGAACATTGGGGTTGAATTGAAGATAAAAAAGTTTTGTAATATGGTAACGCTATATGAACGATTTCTATTGAAAAAAAAATCAAAAGTCAGTAACTTCTTCTTTTTTGTAATCAATATTTGTAATCAGGCGCAACGAAGTATCTTTGGTGAAATAACTCCATGCCCAATTAAAGAAAATGACCAATTTATTACGCACACTAAGGATTAACATCAAATGCAGAAACATCCAAACGTACCAAGCCAATGGTCCTTTAAATTTCCAAAAAGGCAATTCAACCACTGCTTTGTGTTTGCCCACAGTTGCCATCATTCCCAAATCGTGATATTCGTATTCGCGTAAGTTGTAGTTGGGGTTTTTGAGCGAGTAAAGTATGTTTTTTCCTAAATTTTTTGCCTCATTGATAGCTACATTAGCTACTTGTGGGTGTCCATTGGGGTATTTTGGAGTCTCCATGTATGCCACATCACCCAAGGCATAAATATTGTCGTAGCTCACCAATTTATTGAACCGATCTACTTTGTAGCGATTGCGTACTACATCTTCCGACTTCAAACCTTCAATCACATTGCCAGTAACTCCAGCAGCCCAAACAACATTCTTAGTAGGTATTTCTTCTCCCGTGTTGAGCACAGCCACATTGCCGTCGAAGGAATTCAAAATTGTATTGATTTTTACAATCACTCCCAACTTTTTCAGATAATCGAGCGACGCCTTTCTCGATTCTTCGCTCATGTTGTTCAAGGTGCTTGCACTGCCTTCTAACAAAATGATGTTGAATTTAGACAAATCGATGTTGTGATAATCTTTTGAAAAAACATTGTTTCTAAGCTCCGCAAAAGCCCCCGAAAGCTCCACGCCGGTAGGTCCCCCCCCTACAATCACCACATTCATCCAGGCTTGTTTATCTTCGGGGCGTGCAAAAATTTCTTTTTCAAAACTAAATAAAATTTTGTTGCGAATTTCGATTGCTTCCTGCGTTGTTTTCATCGAAAAAGCATTTTCCTGCATTTGTTTATTACCAAAAAAATTGGTACGACACCCAGTGGAAATAACCAAATGATCGTAGCGGACGCTTCGGTCAAAAGCTGTCATTAGCTTATTTTCTTCGGGAATAATTTTCACAATATCCGCCATGCGGAAATCGATATTTTGACTTGACTGAAAAATCTTTCGGAAAGGAAAAGAAATGCTCGAAGGTTCCAAGCGAGCACTTGCTACCTGATAAAACAAAGGTTGAAACTGATGATGGTTTTGCTTATCCACCAATACCACATTCACATCCGAATTACGCAAGGTTTTTGCCAATTGCAAACCTGCAAAACCACCGCCAATGATCACTACGCGATCACCTTTGCGAATACCTTTAATACCCATATTGCACTTTACATTAAAACCGGCATTGATGAGCCGATTGATTATTAGATGCTATCTAAACAACTAAACAATGATTTAGTTGCTCAATAATGGAAAAATTTCTTTAATTCTGCTATTTAAAATAAGATAGTTTATTGTTTGCCAAATTTTTTCTCCAAAGCCATGTTTCGATAATCGAAAATAGCTTGCAGTTGCCTGCGGATTAACAATGAATTTGCCACAGCTCCCAGCATACCAAAAGGCGGTTGATAGGATACTATGTCGTCCATCATCACACCATTTGCAGTAGCTTTGATATGATGCTCGTGATGCCACATTGTGTATGGTCCAATACGTTGCTCATCAACAAAAAATTCATTTTCAACCACGTGTGTAATCTCAGTAACCCAGGTAAGCGGAATGCCAGCTACGGGTTTCACTTTGTAACTAATAATCATACCCGGGTACATTTTTTCGGGCAGCCCGCGGCTTGTGATGTCGAAGCCCATGTGTTCGGGGGTAATTTTTTTTAAATTTGCCGGTGAAGAAATAAAGTCCCACACTTCGGGAAGCGTAGCGGGAATAAATTGTTGTGCTTTAAATTGATAGAATGCCATAATATTTTTAGTTAGTTTTAAAAAATTAATCGTATTAAAATTGGTGTACATAATGCAAGCCAACAAAATCGGAGCTAACAACAGCTGAAATCTGTTTTAAAAATTCCAAACGCTGATGGTGCATCACAGCATACATAGTTGCGTCGAAGAGAAACAAAAAGGCACCCTGAAGCAATAAAGACTTTCCGTAACCAGCCAGCACGATTTTTTTGGAAACCGATTTATTAGATAAAGCCCTGAGAACAAAACCTGTTCCTACATACACCACATCCAGACCAGCATTTATTAGCAAAATTTTTTCGGTCGAAATATGCTTTTGAAGCATTTCGTTGGCAGTATAAATAACGCTGTCCGTAGCTATATTCTGGTAGATAGCCACGCCTGCAATAGAGATATTTACGGTATTCCAGAAAAAGTTCATTTGATGGAAATACTTGTCTTCGCCAGTTTGCTTCGCCCAGCCATAAGCTCCCACAGTCATGTTGAGCAAAGCCCAACTTCCCAACACAATCATACCCGATTGGTTTGTTTGCTTACTCGATTTCCAAAAAGACTCATAAGATGATTGCCCGAAAAGGGTCAACGCGCAAGCCATAAAAAGCACTGTGAGCATCCATTTTTGTAGAAGAATATTTTTCATAATTTATTTTCAGAATATAACATTGCACAGATTAAAATGTTAAAAATAAAGAAAATAATAACACGCCTGTAGAGATTGTACGTATTAATCAGAAAAATACATGAAATTTAATAAAATTGAAAGTAAAAATATCAAAAAAATATCAGTTTAAATTTGTTAGTTTAAAAAAAACTTTTACCTTTGTGGCGGTTTAATAAAACAAAATGAACAATAATTTTCTACATACACTTCTACTCGGTATTATTATTCTCTTGCAAAACAAGTAGATGTGAGTTTGGTATGTAGTTAATACAATATAAATCTAAAGCCTTTCTCACTTCGGTGCGAGAGGCTTTTTTTTAAGACCTCTAACCCTTAGAGTGCAATAAAAACGTAAATAGTAAATAAAAAAAACAGTAAAATAGAAATATTATGGATAGACTTTTTATTTTCGACACTACCTTGCGCGACGGCGAACAAGTTCCTGGTTGCCAGTTGAACACCATCGAAAAAATTCAAGTAGCGCGTGCACTCGAAGCGTTGGGCGTAGATGTAATTGAGGCTGGTTTCCCAATTTCCAGTCCGGGCGATTTTAAATCGGTAGTTGAAATTTCCAAAGCAGTAACATGGCCAACTATTTGCGCTTTGACACGCGGCGTGCAAAAAGACATTGACGTAGCCTCCGAAGCACTGCAATATGCCAAAAACAAACGCATTCATACAGGTATCGGAACTTCTGAATATCACATAAAATACAAATTCAATTCCACGCAGGACGAAATTCTGGAGCGCGCCATTGCAGCCGTAAAATATGCAAAAAAATACGTCGAAGATGTTGAGTTCTTTTGCGAAGATGCCGGACGTACCGACAACGTTTACTTAGCACGTGTGGTTGAAGCAGTAATTAAAGCCGGAGCAACGGTGGTTAACATACCCGACACTACCGGATACTGCTTACCATGGCAATATGGCGAAAAAATAAAATTTTTGATGGAGAATGTCAAAGGCGTTCACAATGCAACACTTTCGACTCACTGCCACAACGATTTAGGCATGGCAACAGCCAATTCCATATCGGGCGTACTGAATGGAGCTCGCCAAGTAGAAGTTACCATAAACGGGATTGGCGAACGTGCAGGTAATACCTCACTCGAAGAAATAGCTATGATTTTAAAATGCCATAAGGACATGGCAATTGAAACACAGATAAATACACAAAAAATTTATGCCACCAGCAGGTTGGTATCGGGCTTGATGAATATGCCTGTGCAACCTAATAAAGCGGTGGTAGGACGCAATGCTTTTGCACACTCGTCGGGCATACATCAGGATGGTGTACTGAAAAATCGTGAAAGTTACGAAATTATGGACCCAACCGATGTGGGCATTGACAAAAACTCCATTGTGCTCACCGCGCGAAGTGGTAGAGCTGCCCTGAAACATCGCTTAGGCTTGCTGGGTGTTGATGTTGAAAACGAACAGTTAGACATAATCTATGCCGAGTTTTTGAAATTAGCCGACAAGAAAAAAGATATCAACGATGACGATATATTGGTATTAGCAGGCAAAGAGCGTTCGGATAAGCAACGAATTCAAATTGACTTCTTGCAAGTAAGCTCAGGCGTTGGCATTCAAGCCGTAGCGAGCATTGGACTTATTATTGCTGGCGAAAAATTTGAAGCAGCAGCATCGGGCAACGGACCCGTAGATGCAGCCATAAAAGCTCTAAAAAAAATAATAAATCGCGCTATGACTTTGCAGGAATTTACCATTCAGGCAATAAACAAAGGCAGCGACGATGTAGGCAAAGTACACATGCAAGTAGAGCATGATGGCATAATCTATTATGGTTTTGGTGCCAATACTGACATTGTAGCAGCATCGGTTGAGGCTTATGTGAATGCTATCAATCAGTTTGTGAAATAATGCCGCTTACATCGCATTCAGAAAACCTATATAAAATAATCTTTTTGAAATTCAAATTTATTAGAAAAATAAAAAAAATACATACATGAACGATACAAAAAAAACTCCAAGTGGAGAACAGAAAACCACCCTTTTTGATAAAATTTGGGATGCGCATGTGGTATCAGCAGTGGAAAACGGACCCACACAATTGTACATCGACCGTCATTTTTGCCACGAAGTAACGAGCCCACAAGCTTTTAACGGACTTCGCGCACGTGGGTTGAAAGTTTTTCGTCCCGAAAAAACAACCATGACAGCCGACCACAACACACCTACTATCAACCAAGATAAACCAGTGAACGATCCTATTTCGCGCAATCAGTTGGATACCTTTGCTGCCAATGCAGCTGAGTTCAACATGCCTTTGTATTACCCATTGGGTCACACAAAAAATGGCGTTGTACACATTATAGGTCCCGAAAATGGCTTTACACAACCAGGCATGACCATTGTATGCGGCGATAGCCATACCTCCACGCACGGCGCCTTTGGCACCATTGCTTTTGGTATTGGCACCAGCGAGGTAGAAATGGTGCTTGCTACACAATGTGTGCTGCAAACACGCCCTAAAACCATGCGTATAACTTTTAACGGCAAATTCAACCCACAAGTAACCGCTAAAGATTTAGCGCTTTATATGATATCGAAACTCACCACAGGTGGTGCAACAGGCTATTTTGTAGAATATGCTGGTGAGGCTATTCGCTCCATGAGCATGGAAGAACGCATGACCGTGTGTAATCTTTCGATAGAAATGGGCGCGCGTGGCGGCATGATTGCTCCCGACGAAACAACTTTCGCTTATGTAAAAGGACGCGAATTTGCACCCAAAGGAGAAGCTTGGGATGAAAAATTAGCCTATTGGCAAACATTAAAATCGGATGAAGGTGCAAAATTCGACAAAGAATTCACATTTGATGCTTCCGATATTGAGCCAATGATTACCTACGGCACCAATCCGGGTATGGGTATGGGTATAACCAAATCAATTCCGTCCTTAGACGATATAGATGAAGCAAGCCGCATATCATTCCAAAAATCCTTGGATTACATGGGCTTCAAACCAGGCGAAAAATTAGTAGGCAAACCCATCGATTATGTATTCTTAGGAAGCTGTACCAATGGTCGCATTGAAGACTTCCGAATTTTTGCCAACTTTGTAAAAGGCAAGAAAAAAGCCGAAAACATAACCGCATGGCTTGTGCCAGGAAGCTGGATGGTAGAAAAACAGATTCGCGAAGAAGGACTGTACGACATTCTTACCGAAGCAGGTTTTGCAATACGTCAGCCAGGTTGCTCGGCATGTTTGGCAATGAACGATGACAAAGTGCCTGCGGGCAAATATGCGGTATCCACTTCGAATCGGAACTTTGAAGGTCGTCAAGGACCCGGAGCTCGCACAATTCTGGCTGGTCCGCTTGTGGCAGCAGCAGCAGCAATTAGCGGAAAAATAACAGATCCGCGAGGATAATGAGCCAATTGGAATAATGTAAGTATTCTGAAAATTATCCTTTGGAAGCGTTGTTATTTAATGAGATAATAAAATACAGAAAAATATTAACAGTGTAATAAACAAGTCAGAAGGAGTAAGTAAGCCACAGCTAAATCTATTTTAAATTCGCGGATTTCGCAAGCTGCGATTGGCAAATTGGCTTATTTTCTCATTGGCAAATTAAGAATATGGAAAAATTCGTATCATTAACATCAACAGTTGTTCCACTTCCTATCGAGAATGTGGATACAGACCAAATTATACCAGCGCGTTTTTTGAAAGCCACCGATAAAAATGGCTTTGGTAATAATCTTTTCGCAGATTGGCGTTACAACAAAGATGGCAGCCCTAAAGCCGACTTTGTATTAAACAACAAGGCTTATGATGGCAGTTCGATATTGGTAGCAGGCAAGAATTTCGGTTCAGGATCGAGCCGTGAGCATGCAGCGTGGGCAATAGACGGCTATGGCTTTAAGGTTGTAGTATCGAGCTTCTTTGCTGATATTTTTCAAAACAATGCATTAAACAATGGTGTGTTGCCGGTAGTTGTTTCTACTTCATTTTTAGCAGAAATATTTACATCCGTAGAAGCAAATGCGAAGACAACGCTCACCGTAGATTTAAAAAATCAAGCTATTACAAATAATGCAACAGGCACTTCGGAGACTTTTGCAATAAATCCTTACAAAAAAGAATGTTTATTGAATGGGCTTGATGACATTGATTACTTATTGAATAAAAGAGATTTGATTGAAGCTTACGAAAAAACAATTAAATAATATGCCAGTGCGCTAATATGCTAATTATTTGCATATTAGCACATTGACTAATAGGCACATTGGTCAGTATGATAGAAATAATGGATACCACCTTACGCGATGGTGAACAAACCTCGGGCGTATCTTTTGCTTCGCAGGAAAAACTAAGCATCGCGCGTCTTTTGTTGGAAGAATTAGCCGTTGATAGGATTGAAATTGCCTCTGCACGAGTTTCTGAAGGGGAGTTTAATTCGGTAAAAAAAGTATCGAATTGGGCACGTGAAAATGGTCATATTCATAAAATCGAAGTTTTAGGTTTTGTTGATAATATGAACTCGCTAAACTGGATTAAAGAAGCAGGCTGCGAAGTGCTTAACCTTTTATGTAAAGGCTCTGAAAATCATTGTATTCATCAACTCAAAAAGACGCCAGAACAACATGTTGCTGATATTAAGCATGTCTTGTTGCAGGCTAAGGCAATGAATATTCGTGTGAATATTTATTTGGAAGATTGGTCTAACGGCATGCGCTGTAACGAAGATTACGTGTACTACATGGTAGAAAATCTAAAAAATGAATCTATAATGCGGTTTATGCTTCCCGACACCTTGGGTGTACTGAATCCACCGGAAACTTACGTCTTTTGCAAAAAAATGCTCGATAAATTTCCCACACTTCACTTCGATTTTCATGCTCACAACGATTACGATTTAGCCGTAGCCAATGTGTTTGAAGCAGTGAAAGCCGGCGTCCAAGGGATTCATGTAACTATCAATGGATTAGGCGAACGAGCGGGAAACGCTCCCCTATCCAGCGTCGTTGCTGTGCTTCACGACCAGTTAAAAGTTAAAACAAAAATCAACGAAGCAAAAATTAATGCTGTAAGCAGATTAGTGGAATCCTATGCAGGCGTTCGTATCCCTGCCAACAAACCGGTGATAGGCGACAACGTTTTCACGCAAGTAGCCGGCATACACGCCGATGGCGACAATAAAAAGAACCTTTATTACAACGACTTGCTGCCCGAACGATTTGGGCGTGAGCGCATGTATGCCTTAGGGAAAACTTCAGGCAAGGCAACCATTCAGAAAAACTTACAGCAATTAGGTATTGAATTGGACGACGAAACAACCAAATTGGTTACACAACGTGTGATAGAATTGGGCGACAAAAAGCAAATTATCACCTTGGACGAATTGCCCTACATTGTATCGGATGTGATTAAAAATAATGATGATAAAAAGGTTATTAAAATAGTTCAGTATGCTCTTTCATTGCAAAAAGAAACAGCACCCCAAGCGAGCGTTAAGTTACAAATAAACGATACAATTTACGAGCAAACTGCTTCGGGCGACGGACAATACAATGCCGTATCAAAAGCACTTTATAAAATTTACCACGCATTAGGAAAAGAAACACCAGAGTTAATTGATTACGAAGTAGTTATTCCGCCAGGAGGAAAAACAAATGCCATTGTGCAAACTATTATTACTTGGCAGTTCAAAGGCAAATTGTTCAAGACAAGAGGATTGGACAGCGATCAGACAGTAGCAGCTATAAAAGCGACTGAAAAAATGCTTAATATTATCGAAGCTTAACTCGAAGTTTTTAATGCGACTTTGGCGTGTACATATAAAAGCTCACTACAACAAAGGCAACCAAAAAAAACAAAATAATAAGCACTTTGAGAATTTTTTTGAAAAGAGAATCAGGCTTTATGTCTTTTAAAATCAATAAGGCAACAATACCTAAAAAAGCTGCAATAGGAATTAAAAAAATGTTCATTTTAGTAGATTTGAGTGAGGTTAACTTGAAAAATAAACTTTGCAACTGAATTAATAACGCACAAAAATACAAAAAAGTTCATACAAATCATTAATAATAGATATTAAATTAAAATCAATGAGTAAATTATTAAAAATTGCCGTTTTACCAGGCGATGGTATCGGACCTGAGATTGTTGCGCAGGGTTTGGAGGTAACCAAAGCAATATGTGAAAAATTTGGACACACATTAACTTACGAACATGCACTGGTAGGCGCATGTGCTATCGATGCCGTTGGCGAACCCTATCCACAAAGCACCCATGAACTTTGTATGCGTTCCGACGCTGTATTGTTTGGCGCCATAGGCGACCCCAAATACGACAACAACCCCGCAGCAAAAGTACGTCCGGAGCAAGGGTTACTTAAAATGCGCAAAGACTTGGGTTTGTATGCCAACATTCGTCCGGTAGCAACTTTCCAATCCCTGATACACAAATCGCCTTTGCGAGCCGATCTGGTTGAAGGAGCTGACTTTATGTGCATTCGCGAGCTCACAGGTGGTATGTACTTTGGCCGTCCGCAAGGGCGCTCCGAAGATGGCAACACAGCTTATGACACTTGTGTATATACCCGCGAAGAGGTAGAACGAATCATTCACTTAGCCTATAAATACGCCGGACAAAGGCGAAAAAAGCTAACCATGGTGGACAAAGCCAATGTGCTTGCCTCATCACGGTTATGGCGACAGATAACGCAGGAAATTGCACCACAATATCCCGATATTGAAACAGAATACATGTTTGTGGACAATGCAGCTATGCGTATTATTCAGTGGCCCAAAAGCTTTGATGTGATGGTAACCGAAAATCTTTTTGGCGACATACTCACCGATGAAGCGTCCGTGATTACCGGCTCGATGGGCATGTTGCCATCTGCGTCGGTAGGCATTCACACGTCGGTATTTGAACCTATCCACGGTTCGTATCCTCAAGCTGCGGGCAAAAACATTGCCAATCCATTAGCCACAATTCTCTCGGTTGCACTTATGTTCGAATATGCTTTTGACATGATGGAAGAGGGTACTCTTATTCGTGAAGCAGTGGCAGCAAGCATGGAAGCAAATGTTGTTACAGAGGATATTGCAAACAATGCGAAAGCATTTTCAACGTCGGAAGTTGGTGCATGGGTTGTAAATTATATCAAAAACAAATAAGTAGAAAACCACTATCTTTCAGAAAGTTATGCCACAAAGAATGAGCTTATTGCTTTTCTTTGTGGCATAACATTTTTTGTGAAATCACCATAAAAACAAAATTGCGGAATGATTTTTGAAATAAAGAAGCAGTCCAAACGTTAGATAAAGTAATAATTGTATCTTTGCAAAACTCTAAATAAATACAGTCCACATGATAGCACTCGAACAAAGAAACAACTATCAATTTACACCACGCATGCAAAAATCAATCTATGGATTTTAAACAATTTTATCATTACTGTCCGCATTGTGGCTCCACAGCTTTTGCCGTAAGCAGCATAAAATCAATGAAATGCACAGATTGCGGCTTTTCGTATTACCACAATGCATCGGCAGCCGTGGCAGCATTTATAACAGATAAGGCGGGTAGAATCTTAGTTTGCGTACGAGCAAAAGACCCAGTCCAAGGAACATTGGATTTGCCAGGCGGCTTTGTGGACTACGATGAAACAGCCGAGGAAGCCATCAAACGCGAGTTACATGAAGAGCTTCAGGCAGAGGTGACGGAAGTGGAATACCTTTTTTCGTTGCCTAATAATTATTTATATAGTGGTTTGAGCATCGCAACATTGGATATTTTTTTTAAATGTAAAGTTAAAAATATTGATTTATTACAAGCAGCAGACGATGTTCGTTCGTTTTCATTTATCCCCATGGAGCAACTAAACCCAATTGATTTTGGATTAAATTCCATACAAAAAGCAATACAAAAATATACAAAAACAGCATGAATATGAGAAAAATTGGTATCGCAATCACACTTGTTTATCTATTTTCGACCTGGTTATCGGCACAACATAGCCTTGTATATACCAACAAGGATATGCAATTCAATCAAGGCAAAGAGCTTTACAATCAGCGCAAATACGCTGCCTCATATCGCAGCTTTGAAGCATTTTTAAAAAGCACATCAGCGCTTAATGCGGGTCAAATACAGGAAGCAGAATACTATATGGCAGCCAATGCCTATCGTCTGAGCCAAACCGATGCAGCATCAAAACTGACAGTTTATTTGGCACAACATCCTTACACGCCGTTTGAAGATATGGCAAGTTTCATGCTTGGCATGCTTGAGTTTAAGCAAAAAAAATATGCCAATGCCCTGAAATATTTTAATGCCGTAAACGAAAAAAGATTGGGGAAATACGAAAAAGTGGACTTCCTATTTAGCAAAGGTTTTGCCAGTCTCCAAACAAAAAACTACAACGAAGCATTGACCATTTTTAAGCAACTGAAGGAAATGAATACCCGTTATGATTTAGCGGCAACCTACTATTATGCCTACACCCAATACTCCTTAGGAAATTACGAAGCTGCACTTCCTGATTTTTTAAAATTAGAGAGCAATCCTGCTTACAAAAAAATCGTTCCTTACTACATCCTTCAAATATATTACGCTCAGAAAAAATACGATATGATGAATGAGCGAGCCGATTTACTTTTGAAGTCGAACCCTACCAACCCAAATAATGCTGAAATATATAGAATAATGGGCGAGATAGCTTACGAGAAAAAAGACTATGCTAAAGCCATTTCAAATTTAAAAAATTATGAAAAAAACGCCAAGCAAGTGTTGCGCAACGACATGTACATCTTGGGGTTAGCGCTGTATCAAAACAAAGACTACAAAGGAGCCATACAGCGATTGCAAAAAACAACTACCGAAAAAGATGCACTTACCGAAAATGCTTACTTACATTTGGGAAATGCAAACGTGAAACTCAACAATAAAACAAATGCGCGCCTTGCTTACGAAGCAGCTTTACGAACCAACTTCAACGCCGACGTGCGCGAAGAGGCCATGTACAGCTACGCACTAACAACCTACGAAAGCACCTCAGCATTTGGTGAATCTATTAGCGCTTTCAACCAATTTTTAAGTGAATTTCCTAATTCTAAACACACAAACAATGCACAAAATTATTTAGCCAATGTGTTTTTCACAACCAAGAATTATGAAACAGCCTACGAAGCTATCCAGAAAATAAAAAATCCAAACTCCCGATTGGTAGAGGCAAGGCAGTATTTATTATATCAAATTGGTACCGAAGCATTTACACAACAAAACCATTCCAAAGCAATCGAGTACTTTAATCTTTCGCTACAAAGCTCGCCCAATGGGAAATATGCTGCCGAAAGTCTCTATTGGCGATCAGAAGCCTATTTTCTGACCGCACAACCTGAAAAAAGCATTGCCAATTTGCAGAATTTTTTCCGGAACCCCTACGCTAAAACAAGTGCAAACTTCAAAACTGCAAACTATGGAATGGCTTATGCACATTTTTCACGTAAAAACTACGGCGAGGCACTTATGTGGTTTTTGAAATATGCCGACATCGAAACGAACAACCGCGCAGGGACTTACACGGATGCCCTAAATCGGATTGGCGATTGTTATTTCAACGCTCGTAACTTCCCAAAAGCTGAAGCTTATTATTCAAAAGCTGCCGAGTTAAGCCCCAACACGGGCGATTACGCCTTGTTTCAGAGTGCATACGTGGCTGGTTTGCAAAAGAACTACAACGGTAAAATACTTCGTTTAGAAAACCTGCTGACTAAATATCCCCGTTCAGAATATGCCGATGCCTCGATGTATGAAATTGGGCGTGCCTACATTATGCTCGAAAACGATGCCAAAGCATTGGATGCGTTTAAACGCTTATTGAACAACAAACCAAGTAGCCCTTCGGCACGCAAAGCAGCCTTAGATATTGGTATGATATATTACAATCAGAGCAATTACGATGAAGCCATAAAGGCTTACAAGCGCGTTATATCGAACTACCCGAGCAGCGAAGAAGCCCAAACAGCACTCGAAAGCTTAGAGTCAGTTTATGTTGATAAAAATGATGTGGCATCGTACTTGGCTTACACCAAAACGCTGGGACTAAAAATAGCTAACAACAATGCGAATCGTGAAGATTCTATTTCGTACATAGCTGCCGAGAGACAATACATGATTGCGAATTACAATCAAGCCATCAGCGGCTTCAGCTCCTATATCAAAAGTTTCTGCGCAGGAGGACGCTATTGTAGCAATGCGCAATACTACTTAGCCGATAGCTATTACAAAACGAACGAAAAAGACAAAGCATTAACGGCTTATCAGGCATTGTTGCAAATAAATGGGAATCAGTTTGAGCAAGACGCCGTGATGCGTTGTGCCGAAATTACCTACGACAAAAAAGACTATACTTCGTCCTTGCAGTATTTTAAGCAATTGCAAAATATAGCGCCATCAGCTGACAAGCGCAATATTGCACGTTTAGGCATTTTGCGATGCAGTTATTTCCTCAACGACCATCAAACGACCATTAACATTGCTAACGATATAATGAGCGACCCCAAATCGGATGCGAATTTGAAAATGGAAGCGCGCTATAATCGAGCAAAAGCCTATATAGCTTTGAACCAAACCACTACGGCTATTGCCGACCTCAAAACATTGGCAAACGACACACGCACTGAAAATGGTGCCGAAGCAAAATATTTGTTAACAAACATCTACTTTGAACAAAATAACTTAACCGATGCTGAAAATGAAGTGCTTGACTTTGCCAAGAAAAACACACCTTATCAATTTTGGTTAGCACGTAGTTTTATCGTCTTGTCGGATGTGTATATGAAACAAAACAACGATTTTCAAGCAAAACAATACCTGCTTAGTTTGCAAAAGAACTATACCAATGCCGATGAAATTCAGGGAATGATAACGGTTCGCCTACAAGCCATCACGGCACGTGAACAACAAACCATACTCAATTAAAAACCAACTTGAAAAACTACAAACAAATGAAATCAAAACACTATATATCAATTAGTTGTGTAATACTAACGTTTACAGCAACAGCACAAAACGTGGACAGAAACATCACCGTAGAACGCGAATATAAACCCGTCATTCAGGATGCTGGCAAAATTACATCAGTGCCTGCTGTAACCGATGCTGACACCGAAAAAGCACCAGCAAAATACAACGATTTCTATTTCCCAATGACCATCGGACCCAATGTATATCCATTGCAAGCCGCCGACTTGCAGCTCGAAAAGCGCAGAACGCCAGCGCAAGGTTTTGCTCGTATTGGGCTTGGCAATTACATGAACACATTAGTTGATTTTGCAACACCTATTATCAACAGTGGCGATATGCGCTTGGATACTAAAATTGACCATTTGGGAACTTTTGGTACAAAAAAACTTGCTACGACCAATGCAGCACTGATATTTAACAACTTCTACAAAAACGCTGAACTCTTTGCTGGGGTAAAAGTTGGACATGAGTATTTCAATTATTATGGAAATAATTTTGACGCATCAGGCAATGTAGCCAATCTCAACTCGTTTACAACAGACAAAACCACCTTATACACGGAGCAAAACTTGACCACGATAAGCCGAAACGCCACGGATTACAGTTTAGAAAAAATACGAACAGCCCCTTTGGACAACGTTTTTTTGCGCTTGAATGCCAATATCGGATTTCGTTCAACACCCGACAAAGTGGGACTTCGCTACGAAGCCCAAGTGAAATACAATAGATTCGATTCCAAAAATGGACTGAACGAAGACATAATTCATACCATCGGAAAACTAAATACCGAAAATGGGAAAAACCGCATGGGCATTGATTTTGATTTGCAAAACATTTTGTACAGCTCTAATTTACCCGCTACCGAAATAAATGTGTTGGACACATACGCTGTTTTTGCCATGAATCCTTATTACAGCTTTGAACGTTCGGCTTGGAATGTCCGATTAGGCGTCAAGTCGTCATTCTCATTTGTGCAAGGACGCGCCTTCAGCCCATCGCCCGACCTTCGCGCCGAATGGCGCGCAATACCTCGCTGGTTAGCCTTTTATGGTGGTGCCGATGGTGGTTACAAAGTAAATACCTTGGATGTTTCCGCCTACGAAAACAGGTATTTATTTGCTGACCTGCGGATTAAAGACACTTACACACCCCTTAAATCGTTTGTTGGCATAAAATTCAAACCGGCTTATAATGTATTGGTAGATGCTTATTTGAGCTACCAATACATTGACAATCAGTATTTTTTCACTAACAAAGATTATAAAACAAGCACTCCTATACTACCCAACGAATCGGACATTTACACCAACCGATTCAATGTGGAATATAGTGCTGCACAGCTTACCAACCTTGGATTGCGAGCCAATTACAATATCCGAAACACAGTAAATGTGCAATGGAAAGCAGCCTACAACGGTTGGGAAACACGTAGCGCACAACATGCTTGGCTACAACCTAAGTTTGAAACCGATTTATCTGCCGAGCTCAGAATAAACCGAAACCTGCAATTGTCAAGCAATATATTTTACGTGGGCGAGCGCTTTGCCAAATTAGGAAATCAAGCTGTGAGCATGAAACCATATACCGATGTCAATGTCGGGGCATCCTATTCCTACTCAAATTGGTTCACCGTTTTTGCAAAAGTAAATAATTTGCTCAATGCCAACTATGCCAACTTTTACGGTTACGATGTGCAACGTATCAATGGATTAGTTGGAGCATCTTTTTCCTTTTGAAAATCAAGGTGAAATTTTTTATAATTCTTTCGGTTTTCTAATTCAATCAAACCGTTTTTTTAGCGTATCTTTGCAGTAAATTTGTAAAAAATTAATTCTTGGTATTTCTCAATAAATGTGGTTAATAATCAGTATATTATGTTTAAAAAATCAATTTTC
>MNZK01000068.1 GCA_001873635.1 Porphyromonadaceae bacterium CG2_30_38_12
TTTTTTTTACAACCTTCGTCCTACAAGCACAAAAAATTAGTTTAGAAGAAGGATATATAAGCCCCAAACAATTCGGTTCACAATTTAGCACCACCTATTTTAACGGTATGCGCATTGGCTTGAATGCCGAATTTGCATTAAAAAACAACTTTAGTTTACTCACCGGCGTACTCTACAATTTGGTTTATTCGGACAAAACGCAATACTATACAAGTCTTGATTCCGTAAATTACTCCACTTGGGGACAGGCTATACAGTTTCCATTGTTCATAAACTACAGTTTGCCCGTATCTAAAAACTTCAAGTTTTATGCTTTTACAGGACCGAATATTTCGATTGGTCTTTCCCAACAGCAGCGTATTTCTGCCTTTTTGACGGATGATTACAAAACATTCACGGGCATTAAAACAACCGGTTATGCCAACAACGATTTATACAAAAAATCAATTATTCAGCGCATCAACTTCCAAATAAGTGCCGGTGCCGGTATGCAGTTTAAAAATTACAAATTGCAAGGCGGTTACGATTTTGGAATAAACAGCATTAACAAAATAGATACAAATAAATTATTGCATCAAAGCGGTTGGTTTGTTTCCTTGGTATATCAATTTTAGATACTCCCATTTTCATCACAGAAAGCTAAATACGTTTCGGACGATTTAGCTTTTTTACATCAATAAAACACGCACAACTCCATGACAACAAAAGCATTATACGAAATTTTCAAGCAATATCCTCGGGTTACGACCGATAGCAGAAATTGTCCATCGCAATCGCTATTTTTTGCACTAAAAGGAGATAACTTCAACGCCAATGCTTTTGCTGCCGCTGCACTGGACAAAGGCTGTGCTTATGCTATTATCGACGAACAACAATATGCTTTGGATGCTCGCTACATCGTAGTTAAAAATGTGCTTAGTACTTTGCAAGACCTGGCACGTTATCATCGCAAAAAATTAGTTACGAAGCTGTTGGCAATAACAGGGACGAATGGAAAAACAACCACGAAAGAACTTATTGCTTCCGTGTTGAGCGAAAAATACAACGTGTTATACACACAAGGAAACCTCAACAACCACATTGGAGTGCCCTTAACCTTACTTCAACTAACTTCGGATCACGACATAGCAATTATCGAAATGGGTGCAAACCATCTACATGAAATAAAATTCTTAGCAGAAATTGCATGCCCCGACTATGGCATTGTTACCAATGTCGGCAAAGCACATATCGAGGGCTTTGGGTCGTTTGAAGGGATAATGCAAACAAAAGGCGAGTTATACGACTACTTAGCCCATCATGGCAACGGAATTTTCAGAAATACTGACAACGAAAATCTAAACAAAATGGCTACGAAAGCCGGATTTGGGCGGGACGATAACCGACAACAAACGTATAGCTTATCGGATAATTTGCAAGAGGATGTTTCGGAAGAAAAGCCCGATATTCATGGGAAAATAATTTCGTGCTCACCATTCCTCAACATGCGCTGCTACACCAACAGCGCTGAAAAAAGTTTCGAAATTGCCACCAAACTCATTGGTGCTTATAATGCTGAAAATGTACTGGCTGCCATCGCTATAGGTCATTATTTTGATGTAAGTAACGAACAAATAAAGCATGGTCTTGAAAACTACGAACCCAAAAATAACCGTTCGCAGCTCACTCTCACGAAACGCAATCAATTAGTCATTGATGCTTACAACGCGAACCCTACCAGTATGCGCGCCGCCATTGATAATTTTGCACAAATGCATGTCCCCAATAAGTATTTAATTTTGGGCGATATGCTCGAACTTGGCAACTCAACAGCCTCTGAACATCAAATTATCATTGATATTTTGACGCACTATCAGTTTGAAGATGTGCTACTTATTGGTCAAAATTTTGGTCAAACCAATCATAACTTTATTCACTTTGAAAAGGTTGATGAAGCATATAATTATTTCAAAATAAACATACTATCAAATAAATTTATTTTGTTAAAAGCTTCACGCGGCATTCATCTCGAAAAACTTTTTGAACTCTTATAAATTTAACCTAATAAACAGTGAAATACGTCATTACATCCAAGATTGCTCTTACATGTCTCTGTATTTTTTGGGAATTTAATTTGCTTGCATCCATACCCAACGATTCCGTATCCACTCGATACGAAAAGGGTGATTTTATAACCTACAATCACATTGTGGTGAATGCGCCCAGAGAAATTGTAAACGAGGTTATGCGTGATTTTATTTATCAAACAAAATACGATTTGAATGGCTTGTACAATTGGGGATTAAAAGGTTTACGGTTGCGAAAAGAGAACGATGACTTATTGGTTTTTAATTTTAAATCAACAAATTACGATGCTCAAAATGATATAATTAAAAACACTGGCGATGTGCACGTATCTCCCCTTATCACTTTTCCGAACATACATGTAAACACACGCATGACCAAAAAAGACTCTGCCAATGGAACGTCAAAAGTAGATATTGCTTTGCTCTATTCCGATTCGTTTTTAAAAAAAACAACAGGACAATTTCACATGACGCCACTCAACGAAAACTATTGCTTAATTTCCTTAGAAACGAAAGTGAGATTTGGCTGGTTTTTCGATGTGTTTATTACTACCAAAAATTACAGTGGTATTATGCAGTGGCGATTCACCAAACTAATGCAGAACATTGCTGCTGAAGCCGAAAGAAGAGCAGCGAGAATCAAAAAAAATTAAACAGCATACAAACGTAAAAATAATATAGACTTCACAAACAAAAAATGGCTGAAACAACCCTCATAGAAAAGCTCGAAGGATTACAACATAAATTTGATGAAATTTCGACCTTGATTACAGATCCCGAAGTGATTACAGACCAAAAACGTTTTGTAAAACTTAATAAAGAGTACCACGATTTGGAACGTGTGCTTACGGCTAAAAATGCATACCAACTGGCTTTAGCGCATCTATCAGAGGCTAAAGCATTGTTAGATTCGGAAACTGATCCTGAAATGCGCGAAATGGCTAAGGCAGAAGTGGACGAAATTGAACCTCGCATTCCGGAAATGGAAGAGGAAATTAAACTCCTTTTGATACCTGCCGACCCAGAAGATAACAAAAATGCCATTGTTGAAATACGGGGTGGCACGGGTGGCGACGAAGCTGCAATTTTTGCCGGCGACCTATTTAAAATGTACGTAAAATACTGCGAAACAAAACGTTGGAAACTCGAAATAACGAACACCAGCGAGGGAACATCTGGAGGTTACAAAGAAATAATTTTTACCGTGTCGGGCGAAAATGTGTATGGAACACTCAAATACGAATCGGGCGTACACCGTGTGCAACGAGTGCCACAAACCGAAACGCAGGGACGCGTACACACTTCGGCAGCTACCGTTGCCGTGCTACCCGAAGCCGAAGAATTTGATATTGACCTGAAAGAATCGGATGTACGCGTGGATACTTTTTGCTCATCGGGGGCAGGTGGGCAATCGGTAAACACGACCTACTCAGCCATCCGATTAGTACACATTCCAACTGGCATTACCGTTCAGTGTCAGGACGAGAAATCGCAACACAAAAACAAGGCAAAAGCCATGATTGAGTTACGCTCACGCATTTACGCCATTGAGCATCAAAAATACTTAGACGAAATTGGCTCCAAGCGCAAAACAATGGTTTCTACTGGCGACCGTTCGGCAAAAATACGCACCTACAATTATCCACAAGGACGCATCACCGACCACCGCATAAACTTCACCATTTACAATCTGAGTGTCTTTATGAATGGTGATATTCAAGGAGTTATCGACCAACTTATTGTGGCTGAAAACACGGAACGCATGAAAGAAAGCGAACTTTAAAAAAAAAATCAAAACATGACAAAACAAGAATTATTTGAAAACATACAACGCAAAAAATCATTTCTTTGTGTAGGGCTGGATACGGACATCAATAAAATCCCCGAGTATTTGTTTGATGAATCCGAAGACCCAATTTTTGCATTCAACAAAGCCATTATCGATGCTACTGCCGACCTTTGTGTGGCATACAAACCAAACCTTGCTTTTTACGAAAGTTTGGGTTTGCAAGGTTGGGATGTGTTGGAGCGTACAGTGGAATATATTCGCACAAATTATCCCGACCAGTTTATTATTGCCGATGCCAAGCGAGGTGATATAGGCAATACGTCGGCTATGTATGCACGTACATTTTTTGGAAATATGGCTGTCGATTCGGTTACAGTGGCTCCATACATGGGGCAAGATTCGGTAACGCCCTTCCTAAGCTATGAGGGCAAATGGGTAACGCTGCTTGCCTTGACATCCAACAAAGGAGCATTTGATTTTCAGTTTGTTCGGGATGCCGAAACAGGTGAACGTTTGTTTGAAACAGTTCTCAGAAAATCGCTTGCTTGGGGCACCGACGAGAACATGATGTACGTAGTAGGAGCTACGAAAGCCGAAATGCTAACAGATATTCGGTCAATTATCCCCACACATTTTTTGCTTGTACCCGGTGTGGGCGCACAGGGAGGTAGCTTAGAGGAGGTTTGCAAATACGGGTTAAACAGCACCTGTGGTTTATTAGTAAACTCTTCACGTCAAATTATTTACGCATCATCCGAAGCCGACTATGCGTCCGCAGCGCGTCGTGAAGCCCAACAAGTGCAAACAGAAATGGAGTTCATACTCATTCAGCATGAATTGATACCCTAAAGCGATGCAGCAAAAAATTGTTTTCACACTTCATAGCGAAGGAAATTTAGGGTGCTTTCCACAGTGTGTTGCTGTAGATTTGGACGAAAAAGGAGCATTCAACACCCACTTTACAACTATAAACGAACAAAACAAAAGCAATTTTTGGGAACTTTTAGATTCCACCGACAAGGAGCTACTTCAATGCTGCCTCAAGTTAGACAAACAAGTTATAGTATCAAAAATAAAAGACCGCAAAACGCAGGACTGGGAAAACTTACTTCTTAATTACTTTTCAAACAAAAATCTCACGCCCGATAAAAAGTATATCAAAGACTATTTATTGGAATACATCGAAGCAAATCAAAACCATTTTTTTGATTTGATAGGAAACAAAGAGTTGTATTTACCCGTAGGACGATTCCCATTCACCTGGAAATCAGTTCGTATGGAAGAAGAAATGCCTGAGTTACTTTACTGCTTTGAAAATGAACCCGAACGCATTCAGTATTCGTTGCAAATAACATTAGACAACAAAAAGCTTTCGCTTTTCAAAGCCTTACTCCTATCGCGAAAAAAAGCCCGCATACTGATTAAGCAAACCATCTACGAATTTGAGAACGATGTGGATGGCGCTAAACTTGTGCCATTTATCAACAAAGCCACGATGTCCATTTCGCAAGCAAATGCGAAAGAATACATTCACAAAGTAATTGTGCCCTTATCAAAAACAAACAAGGTGGTAGCAAAAGGTTTTGAAATTGAAACCTTAAATAGCATTGACAATGCTGTGATAAAGGTACGCGAACAGATGCCCATTCGTCAAATTACACTTTTCGACGACGAGCTCGACGATAATGTTGCCGAACGTAGTGTGGTGATTGAATTGATTTTTGAATACGGTATTTTTCAATTTTGGGCTGAGCGAAGTGGCAAAACAACCCAAGTTACATTTTCGGAACAAACCTTTTGTATCAGCAAGGTAGAACGCGCAACTGATAGCGAAAATGCTTACATCAACAGTCTCAAAGAAATTGGTTTAAACCTAAACGGGAAAGTTTGTAAATTTCCATATTACGATGGCATTGAATGGATTAATGAGCATTACAAAGAACTTGAATTGGCAGGCTTTGAAATTCGTTTTGAAAATATCAATAAAAACGAGCAACAAGTTTTTGTTGGCGAACGGACGCTGAAAATTGTGCTCGATGAAGGACGCGATTGGTTTGATTTGCGCGGGAAAGTGATGTTTGGCACCTACGAAATTCCCTTTATCAGACTGTTGCACTATATCAAGCAGGACAAACATCAACTTGTTTTGCCCAATGGCGACTATGCAAGCATACCACAGGCGTGGTTCGACGAATATAAATCACTTGCCGATGTGTGTCAATTGGATGATAACAAAGCAACACTATCGCGCCACTACATTAGCTTAGTAAAAGACTTTGCACACAAGCCAAACCTCGATTGTCATTTTAAAGCTAACACCCGCATCCTGCTCGAAAAAAAAACATCCGAATATGCCAACTACGACCTGCCTAAAGGCTTCCATGGCGAACTCAGGCACTACCAGCAACAAGGCTACAACTGGCTTCGTCTGCTGAACGAAATGCAATTAGGTGCTTGCCTTGCCGACGACATGGGCTTGGGAAAAACAATTCAGACTTTGTGTTTACTACAATGGGCAAAGGAACAAAAACAGGGAAAAAGCTTGTTGGTAGTTCCAAAAAGTTTAATTGACAATTGGGAAACAGAAGCTTCGCAATTTACGCCACAACTCAACTTATATGTGCATACCGGCATGTTGCGTACTAAAAACGCGCAGGATTTTGAGAATGCCGATGTGATAATAACCAATTATAGCATCATACGGCGCGACAAAATTTTATTCGGCGAACTACATTTTAACTACATTGTTTTAGACGAAGCACAAGCCATTAAAAATCCACAATCGGACACCGCACAAACGTGCCATAGCCTAAAAGCAGCACATTATCTGACACTTACGGGAACGCCACTCGAAAACTCGCTCACCGATTTGTGGTCGCAGGTGCAATTTTTCAACCGCAACATGCTGGGAACACAAGCCCACTTTACAAAAGCCTGTAAAAACACTGACAAGCAATTATTTTACAGACGGCTACTCCAACCTTTTATGCTACGCCGCTTAAAAAAAGAAGTGCTAACCGAATTGCCCGAGAAAACCATCACCGTACAATGGTGCAAAATGTCCGAGCAACAACATGAATACTACAAAACTATTCGCAACAGCTATCGCGACAAATTTTTGGAGCTCAAAGATGCTCGCAACAAAATTAGTGCAATGGCTTTGTTGGAAGGACTTCTCCGCCTTCGACAAGCGTCGAACCATCCCCTACTTATTGACAAAGCGTATCCTTACGACTCCGGAAAATTTGATGCCGTGTGTGAAAAAATTCAAGAAGTTGCACATCAAAACGACAAAGTACTAATTTTCAGCTCATTCACCGAGCACTTAAAACTTTATCGTACTTATTTATGCGAAGCGAATATAACTTACTGTTACTTGGATGGAAGTACCAAAGACCGAAAAGAACAAGTAACACGTTTTCAGAACGATCCCGAAATTACTGTTTTTTTACTCTCACTCAAGGCAGGTGGTGTGGGGCTGAACCTCACTGCTGCAAGTTATGTGTTTTTGTTAGACCCCTGGTGGAATCCGGCTGCCGAAGCTCAAGCATACGACCGCGCACACCGCATAGGTCAAAAAAATAAGGTTTTTGTGTATAAATTTATCAGCAAAAACACCATTGAAGAGAAAATTTTGAAATTGCAAGCTGAAAAATTAGCCCTATTCGATAACATGATCAATAAAACGGAAAATGAGCTCCTTCAAAATTTGAATATCGACGATGTTATGAAACTTATTGAATAAAACTATGCACTTGTATCAAATTTATACACGTCCATAATAGTTGTTTCTGTTATGGAGGCAATCTCAAAATCGGCCATTGTGCCTTTCATACCTTCCAAAATCCCCTCTAAAGCCGATTTCATATCCAAAGCCTGAACCATCATCGTGTTTGCAGTACGTTTTTCAACACCTTTTTCTTCGTCGATGGTAATAAAATTTACTTTCGTACGATACCATTTATCCCCATTTTCATTAAAAAAAAGCTCTGCTATTCGCGTACGTTTGATATTTGCCACTTGAAATTCACCACTTATAAAAGGTTTCATCTCCGTAATAATTCGCTCCTCAGCTTCCGAAAAAGTTAGCGCATCCACTAAGTAACCCTGATTAACTTTTACTATATTTCCGTCATCGCCGGTTTTCTCATACTTTACCTTACATTCAAACCAAGAGTGCATAATTTATGTGTTTATAATTTTGATTGCAAAGATACGCATTTTCTATAAAATCATAGTTTGATATGCTTCTTATGTTGCTACTCTTTTTTTTTCAAATTTGTGTCGTGTGATACATGGCACAATATCTATGCGATTCGAAAGCGCAATCTCCAACTTAATGCAAAATTTTATAAACTAACTCTTTCATCAATTGAGCATCGTCTATATTGTTGCTTTCAATGCCTTTTCCTCGTGCATCTGTTTCGCGTATCCAGCTAATGATATTCATCGTTTTCCAAGGTCCATAAATTTTAGAGGCTTTCTCATAATCTTTTACAAAATAAGGGTTTATCTTTAAATCGGAGGCAACCGCTCCTTGACTTTTATCTGCCAAATAGTGGTACAACATCAGGTTAGCAAAAAATCCAAAAAGCTGTGGCAACACCATTACCATGGGATTGTTTTTTTTGTTTTCACCAAAATAACGCACGATACGGTTAGCCTTGAGCACATCGCGTGCAATGAAAGCAGCTTGCAACTCAAAAACGTTAAAATCCTTACTAATACCGATGTTTCGTTCCACCTGTTCGGGGGTTATTCGGTTTGTATTGGCTGGTTTTGTGAGCAACAGTTTATCCAATTCATTAGCCACTTTACTCAAATCGGTTCCAAGAAACTCTTTCAGCATGACAATAGCTTTTTCTTCTACCACCAATTCCTTCGCGCGAGCATAATCTTTTATCCAACTATCTAATTCATAATCGCGTAATTTCGTTGATTCAAACACGATACCTAATTTATCGACATCCGAAACCCATTTTTTGCGCTTATCGGGCGCTCCGTATTTGTAAGCAAAAACCAGTATGGTCGTTTTGGGTGGATGCATCAAGTAAAACTGCAGTGCATCCCAATCTTTAATTTGTTGCGCTTCTTTCACTATAATGACCTGATAAGGCGACATCATAGGATACCTTTTAGAAGCATTCACAATAGTAACCATATCGGCATCTTTTCCATAGAGCACCGTTAAATCAAATTCACGCTGACTTTCGTCCAAAACATCCTGCTGTATAAAGTCTGAAATTTTATCAATATAATAAGCCTCATCGCCCATCAGCAGGTAGATTGGTTTGTATATTTTTCTACGCAAATCACTCATTATCTGGTCGTAGCCTAACCCTTTTTTAGCCATTGTGTTTTATTCGTCTTTGCCGGTTTTTTTAGTGTAAGATATTGCAAATATACGCAATTTAGGTGGACGCATGCTTTTGGCAATGACATAGAAAATGTTAAATTATACAATTTTATGTGGTTAAGCCTCTTAGAGAACTCGGAATGTACTAATTTTACATCACGTATGAACACAAAAACAGCGCTAAACTCACACTTAGCAACCGAAAAAATTAGCAAATTACTTATTAATTACACACTACCAGCCATGGTAGGTACGGTTGTTATGTCCCTTTACAACATTGTAGATCGAATATTTATCGGTCAGGGTGTTGGACCATTAGCTATTTCGGGTTTGGCGTTGTCATTTCCGTTTATGATTGTACTGCTTGCTTTTGGCATGTTGATAGGTGCTGGTTCGGCGTCGCGCATTTCCATAACTTTGGGCGAAAACGATTTACCAAAAGCCGAAAAAATACTTGGCAATGCGGTAACGCTTACATTTATCATTTCGGGAACCGTAGTTATTTTCTCGTATATTTTCATGGACGATTTGCTGGCATTGTTCGGAGGCACGCAAAACACCATACATTATGCACATAGCTACATGCGCATCATTATTCCTGGCGGTGTGCTCACGGCATTGTATTTTGGGCTGAATAATATCATGCGTGCTTCGGGACATCCACGCAAAGCCATGTTCAACATTTTATTAGGTGCCGTTTGTAATATTTTGCTCGATGCTTTGTTTATATTTGTATTTCACTGGGGCATAGCAGGTGCAGCCATTGCCACAGTCATATCGTATTTCATCGGCAGCATTTATGGTGTTGTTCATTTTATGCTTCCCACCACACAGCTTCGTTTTCACGGTGCTAATTTCAAATTAGACTTTCGGATAATAAAATCAATTATCAGCATTGGTCTATCCCCCTTCAGCATGCAAATAGGAACCAGTTTGGTTGTAATCCTTATCAACAGCACCTTATTAAAGTACGGAGGCGATTTGGCAATTGGAGCCTATGGCATTATCAACAGTGTGAATACCCTGGTGATTTTTTTCATAGTAGGGCTCAATCAGGGTTCGCAACCTATTATTGGTTACAACTACGGAGCAAAACAATACGATAGGATGTTTAGAACTCTACGGGTAACTGTCATTACGGCAACAATAATTTCCACAACAGGTTTTATTATAGGCGTTTTCCTACCTCATCAAGTTGTTTCGTTTTTCACGCGCGACGCTCAGTTGCAAGCCATTGCAGCCACAGCGCAACGCATTTCGGTGAGCATGTTCCCAATTATTGGCTTTCAAATTGTGTTCTCTAATTTTTTTCAATCTATTGGCAAAGCCAAAGTATCTATTTTTTTAAGTTTGGTACGACAATTTGTTTTTTTAATTCCGGCAATTTTTTTGCTACCTCCACTTTTTGGATTGCAGGGTGCTTGGGCAGTTATGCCACTATCCGATGGTTTATCAGCCATAGTTTCGGCAACCATATTTACCTTGTTTTACCGAAACTTTAAAAAAAAGTATCGGCAAACAATTTCAGAAAATAACTTGAACCAAATGGCGGTCAATGAAAAAACAGATATCCTAACAAGATAGCTGCTGTGATACCGACGAAATCGGCAATAAGCCCCGCAGTAAGCGCATAGCGTGTTTTTTTAATGCCCACCGAACCAAAATAAACAGCCAAAATATAAAAAGTTGTATCCGTAGAACCTTGAATGATACAGGTCAAACGACCCACAAAAGAGTCGGGACCGTGTAAGGTCATTGCATCCACCATCATACCACGCGCACCACTACCGCTTAGTGGTTTCATAAAAGCCGTAGGCAATGCGTCCACAAAATCGGTATTGAGCCCAACCATACGCACACCATACGCAATACCATCGGTAAGAATGGTCATGGCACCCGAAGCGCGAAAAATACCAATAGCAACCAAAATAGCTATTAGATAAGGAATAATGCCAACCGCCACCTGAAAACCTTCTTTAGCACCTTCGATAAACGACTCGTACACATTCACTTTTTTTACCATAGCCATAGTGATAAACGAAACTATGATGCCAAATAAAAGGAAGTTAGCAGTGAGCGAAGAGTATTGTGCAATTTCTTCTTTCTCCAAGCGGCTGAGCAGATAAATCACCACGCCAATAAAAGAGCTCAAACCCGCCAGTGTGACCAAAATGACGGGCTGAAACAAATTGATTTTCTGATAAATAGCCACCGTAATTAATCCGGTAATGGCTGCAATAAATGTAGCAATGAGTATGGGAAGAAAAACATCGGCAGGATTAGCAGCACCAAGTTGTGCACGATAAACCATAATGCTGATAGGAATCAAACAAAGTCCAGCCGTGTTGAGTACCAAAAACATTATCATCGAGTTCGACGCAGTATCTTTGTTTTTGTTTATTTCCTGAAGCTCTTTCATGGCTTTTAGCCCCAAGGGTGTAGCAGCATTGTCGAGCCCTAACATATTAGCCGAGACATTCATAAAAATGCTGCCCATGGCAGGGTGGTTTTTGGGTATTTCGGGGAGTATTTTTGAAAAAAATGGCGCCACTAAGCGAGCAAAAAACTGAATGACACCTCCTTTTTCGCCGACTTTCATGATTCCTAACCACAGCGAAAGTACACCAGCAAGCCCCAAAGAAATCTCGAAACCCGTTTTGGCTGACCCAAACGTAGCTTGAATGATATCGGTGAAAATTTGGGTATTCCCGCTAAACACGAATTGAATACAAGCCAATACGAAAGCTATGAGTATAAACCCTATCCAGATGTAATTTAGTATCATTGTGTTATGTAATTTTTAAGTGCGACCGCAAAAATAAGCATTTTATGCCAAAGAATCCGTTCGGAATAAAAAACTTTTGTAGGCTTCGGTTTGATGGTTTGTTCGTAATTGTGTATTTTTGCAAGAATTTTCACAAAAAGTTATCCAAAAAAGCTTTCAAACGCACCAACATTTCAAATAATACTTTAAAAAAAGGCATTTTGAAAATTGATTTAAGAAATTATATTGTTCCAAGCATACCATTCGCTCTCTTGCTGATGGCATTCATAGTTGCACTTTGGTTTACGGATATATTTACACCAATAACCTTTGCTTATGATTTTGCTGACAAGCAACCAGTAAACAATTTGAATAATTATTTTGCCAGCCACAAGCTAATGTCCAATATTTTAAGTTTACTTTTAACAGGGTTCAATGCTTATTTGATTGGGCTACTCAACAATCGTTTCACAATTATTCGTGCACGCAGTTTCCTTCCCGTATTATTTTTCATATTTTTACTTTCATGTTGGCATGACACGCACAGTTTGGTTTTTTCCCATGCATCGCTCACCTTATTCATACTAGCAATATTCGTGTTTTTCAGTGCATATCATAACAATTTAGCCACCGAGCAAGCTTTTTTGAGTAGCTTATTAATAGCTACAGCAAGTCTAATTTTCGAGCCACTTATTTTTCTAATCCCCATACTTTGGATTGGTTTTATTTTGTTTCGGAGCCTATCATTTCGGATGTTGTTGGCAACCCTCATTGGAGTGCTCACACCATGGCTTATATATATTACAGCCAGAACCTATCTCCAATTCGATTTCTTAATATCAAACCAAATACAAAGTTCTTTTCAAATAGGACTTCCAGTATTGAATCGTCCTATAAACGAAATAATCTATCTATCTGGTCTATTTATCATCTTTATTATAAGCATAATAGGTATTTATACAGAAATAAATAATGATTCTTTAAAAACAAGAGCTTATATTCATTTCATTATTATCTTAGCACTGGCTGCGTTTATCTTATCCATGCTATTTATGCGATTTTTCTATGTTTTTTTACCTTTTGTAGCCATGCCTTTTGCCATTTTGGTGTCATACCCAATAACTTTAAAAAAAAACAATTTTTATAGAATACTCTTCATAATCTTTGTTTTGATAAATTTAACATATGTCGCAAGTAATATTTATCAGAATAACTAAAACATGGGAAATTGGATTGAGTTAGGTTATTTAGGTTTATTTATTGCTTCTTTTCTGGCTGCTACGGTTGTTCCTTTTAGTTCCGAAATCGTATTTTCGGCACTTATTGCAGCGGGTTTCGACAACTGGACTTGCATTTGGGTGGCAACCTTCGGGAATTGGCTGGGAGGCATGTCATGTTACTATTTAGGCCGATTAGGAAAAATCGAGTGGATAGAAAAATATTTACGTATCAAGCAGGAGAAAATTGAAAAATTCACGTCCAATATCAACAGATATGGCGATTGGGTTGCTTTTTTCTCGTTTCTGCCTGGCGTGGGCGATATTATTGCAGTGGCTTCGGGCTATTTTCGTTGCCGCTGGTGGATAGTTGCCATTTCTATGTTTGTCGGAAAATTTGTTCGCTACATAGTGTGGTTAGGACTTTTCCAACAAATATTCAATTACATTGTTGCTTTTTAAAAATAAAAAAATATCAGTTTTAAAATGGATAGAAAAGTAAGGGTGCGTTTCGCCCCAAGTCCTACCGGAGCGCTACATATTGGTGGCGTACGTACTGCATTGTATAATTTTCTTTTTGCCCGAAAATATGGTGGCGACATGCTACTTCGTATCGAAGACACAGATTCATCGCGTTTTGTACCCGGTGCCGAAGCCTATATTGTAGAGGCATTAAGCTGGTTAGGTATTGAAATTGACGAAGGAATTGGAGCTAAAACGTCAGGGAAACACGCACCCTATCGCCAAAGCGAACGCAAAGCCATATACAAACAATACGTGCAACAACTGCTCGACGCCGGGTTGGCTTACATTGCCTTCGATACGCCTGCCGATTTAGAAGCTAAACGCACCGAGATACCAAATTTTCAGTACGATGCAAAAACTCGCACAATAATGACCAACTCGCTCACTTTAGATAGTGATGAGGTAGAAACACGCATAAAGCAAGGCGAACAATATGTGGTTCGTATTAAAATTGAGCCGAATCAAGAAATTAAAGTACAGGATTTAATACGTGGCGAAGTGGTGGTAAACGCATCCGTTATCGACGATAAAGTACTTTTTAAATCGTCCGATGAGCTTCCAACATATCATTTAGCCAATGTGGTGGATGATTATTTGATGGAAATTTCGCATGTCATTCGGGGTGAAGAATGGTTGCCCTCTGCCCCGCTCCACGTGTTACTTTACCAGTATTTGGGCTGGACATCCGCTATGCCTCAATTTGCACATTTACCGCTACTCCTGAAGCCCGATGGCAATGGTAAACTAAGTAAACGCGATGGTGACCGACTTGGATTTCCTGTTTTTCCATTGAACTGGAAAGATCCGAAAACAGGAGAAACATCATCGGGATATCGCGAAGCTGGCTATTTCCCAGAAGCAGTTATCAACTTCTTAGCCTTGTTGGGCTGGAACGCTGGCACAGAGCAAGAGATTTTTTCGATGACCGAGCTTATCGAAAACTTTTCGTTAGACCGCGTAAGTAAAAGTGGTGCAAAATTCGACTACGAAAAAGGCAAATGGTTCAATCACAAATACCTGCAATCCAAATCAATAGATGAAATTACCGATATTTTTCAACATATTTTGGTAGAAAAAGACATTATTGAAGATACCGAGAAGGTTCAAAAAATTGTCAAGTTGGTGCGTGAACGTGCTAATTTTGTAACTGAATTGTGGCAGCAAGCATCGTTTTTCTTTGTTGCACCCACTACTTACGATGCTAAAACAGTGCAAAAACGCTGGAAAGAAGAAACACCACAGCAAATGCAAGCCTTGATTTCAGTATTAGAAAATGTACCTGATTTGAAGTCTGAAACAACTGAAAACATTGTCAAAACATGGATTAGCGAAAATGAATACAACTTGGGTGCCATCATGAATGCTTTCAGACTCTGCTTGGTGGGAGAGCCCAAAGGTCCTCATATTTTTGATATAACGGAGCTGCTGGGTAAAGAAGAAACTATTCAGCGTATCCAAAAAGCGATAATAACTATTTGATTTTAAAATAATAATACAAAATTTGAGCTTAGAATAAAATTACAAAAAGGATGAAAAAAGTTCTCATAATAACCTATTATTGGATTCCGAGCGGTGGTGCAGGTGTTCAGCGTTGGGTAAAGTTTACAAAGTACCTGCGCGATTTTGGATGGGAGCCGATTATTTATACCCCTGAAAATCCAGAATACCCGTCCATTGACAAAAGTTTTGAAAAGGATATACCTACTGATATTCAAGTCATAAAAACTCCTATTTGGGAGCCTTATAAAATTTATCAAAAACTTACGGGGAAGAAAAATGAAAGCATAAATGCGGGCTTAATATCAGAAAGTAAAAAGCAAAATTGGAAAGATAAACTGTCGATTT
>MNZK01000083.1:0-9758 GCA_001873635.1 Porphyromonadaceae bacterium CG2_30_38_12
GCTTTTGTAAGCGATATAGTATTCGAAAGTGCTCAGGAAAATGTGATTAACGAAAAATACGCTCTAATTTCGGGGAATAAAAAAGAAGGACATAACTTTGCCAACGAACTCATACTGAACTTTATAAACCATGACGATAAAACGTTCCAACTAACATTACGCGCTTACAACAACGGCATGGCTTTCAATTATACATTAAATAATAAAGAATTAAAATCGATTCAAGTGCTGAGCGAAACTACCGATTTCAAGTTGCCAGCTACCACAAAATCATGGATACAAGCTTACAATCCCGACAACTCGAACACAGTAGGATACGAAGCCTATTACACAAACGGAACAACTCTTGACAGTTTGCAATTCGAAAAAAATGGTTGGTCGTACGCCGCCCTTTTCGAAGTGGGTAAAAATTGGCTTTTTGCCACCGAAGCGCGATTGGATGGCACATCGCCCGCTTCTCATCTACTTACAAACGAATTACGAACTGATAGCACCAACCACAAAGCCTTTTCGTTGGCTTATCCGCTCAAAGGTGAATCGTTAGGGCAAGGAAGTGAGTTAGCGACTTTTACGAACGAAACATGGACATCACCTTGGCGTGTATTTTTAGTAAGCGATGCCAGTTTGGCGCCAATTGTAGAATCGCAAATCGTAACAAGCCTCAACGACAAATCGCAAATCGCAGATACCGAATGGATGAAGCCTGGATTAGCCAATTGGAGCTGGTGGGCTGAGCCTGATAGCCCGAAAGAATATGCATCCTTATTAAAATACATCGATTTTGCTGCCGCTTGGAAAATTCCTTATTTTTTGGTAGATGCTAATTGGAACCGGATGCAGGGTGGCACTATCGAACAGCTTATTGCTTATGCAAATAGTAAAAATGTGGGTATATGGCTCTGGTACAATTCGGGTGGTAAACACAATACCGTAACCGAGCAACCACGCGATTTGATGGATAATGCCGCCATTCGCAGAGCGGAATTTGAACGCATTCATAAACTCGGCGTAAAAGGTGTAAAAATAGATTTTTTCTTGTCGGACAAGCAACACATTATCAAGCAATATGTTGATATACTGAAAGATGCTGCCGACTATAAGTTAATGGCAAATTTTCACGGTTGCACACTGCCACGTGGCTGGAACCGAACTTATCCTAACTTGATGGCAATGGAAGCCGTACGTGGTGGCGAGTATTATATGTACGATACGAATTTCCCACAAACCACTGTGTGGTACAACACTGTTTTGGCATTTACACGAAACTTAACGGGACCAATGGATTACACCTCCTTCGGTTTATCAAACAAAACTTACAAGCATACCACTTCGTATGCCAACGAACTGGCACAATTAATTGTTTTTGGTTCGGGTGTTAATCATTTGGTGGATTTACCCCAAACATACAGGGCGCAACCAGCTTACATACAAGATTTTATTGCTCAATATCCGCATTCGGCTTGGGACGATTTTAAATTCGTATCGGGCTATCCCGGCAAAGATGTAGTGCTAGCGCGTAAGTCAGGCAACAAATGGTTTCTGGCAGGCATTAATGGCGAAACATCTGCTAAAAACATGCAAGTAGCCTTGTCATTTTTGAACAAAGACAAAAATTACCAATTAAAAATTATTGCCGACGGAGCTGATAGCGATACATTTAGCTACAAAGAAACTATATTGAATGGCAACGAGGCATTGCATATTTCGATGTTGCCTTCAGGTGGATTTGTAGCGGTGATAGAATAAGGGATTATGCCCCCAACCCTCTGAAGGGGGAGTAAGACTGCAAGTTGTATTTGATCTGCTATTGAATTTTGAAAAATGACGTTTAAATGGCTGAAAATGGCAAATACTGTTAGAAAAAGGAACAATTGTGTTAGAAAATAGGAGCAAAAAAAAGTCATTTTTGAATAAAGCCCCTTACATTTGCATAGTCGAAAAGCGACAAAATTTTAAATTAATAAACAATTATTTTTACAAACAATTAAATTCAAATTTTTATGAAAAAGTTCAACTTATTTTTTTTAATGGCTTTTATAAGCCTTGGTTCTGTATTTGCTCAATGCCCAACATGGTCGCTGGGTTCACCTATTTTTAAAGGTTTAGATGGTTACGAAGGTTACAATGCTGCTAACGACAGCGCTTGGCATGCTCGTGTTTCTGAGCTATACAAAACTCGTTTGGAATACAAAATTTACGAAGCACCCACTACCTGGGATGCAGCAACTTCTAATGTAATGGATGTGTGGAATGTGTTACCTGAAGGCTATTCTTTGAACAAGTATTTTGTAGAACTTGGAAAAAAAAGAGAACCAGCTGATGCTGCCGATTTTTCAGCTACTGTAAAATATATGTACGATTTAGATAATTTGTATGTAATGGCAAAAGTAACCGATGATTATATCTATCCATTAGATAGCGCCAAACAAGAATCATTCGAATTGATGTATGCTCCTTATGCCGACAGCGCTAAAATGGCTGATTTATTCGTTATTGATCCTGCTTTTAAAGATACCATTGCGAAAAATAAATGGATGATAGATACCCGCCAAAGTTTTGCTTATTGGGGCAAAGCAGGTGCTTACAAAACAGGTATTAAAGCCAATGGCTCAGAAGATAGCTATATTGGTTATGAAGCTGCTTACACAGAAGCTGGTACCGTTAGCTGGAGCATCCCATTAGCTGGTTTGGGCATTACCAGTAAATTTGCAAAATTGAGTGCTACCGAATATACATTTATGCTTACTGTGCCATTTTCTACTGGTATGAAAGATTATTTGCCTGCAGCCGGCAAAGCAATAGCCATTGAATTGAAAGCGATTGATGATGATTTTGGAAAGACGCTCCAAGCTGATGGTAAGCATATTAAAATTGAAGCTGCCAGCAATACTAATAATAATGATTTGTATATTCACATGATATATACCGGACGTGGTATATTTCAAGGAACAACAGGTTTGAAAAACTTAAAAGAAAGTAAATACAGTGTTTATCCAAATCCTGCCAAAGATCAGATTTCGATTAGCAACTTTGATCAATTAAAAAAAGTAGTAATTTTAGATTTGGCTGGACGTGAATTGCAAACAATAAACGCTATCACAAGCACTATTAGTTTGAACAATTTAAATAAAGGCTCTTACTTTATTCGCATGATCGACAATAATAATTTTTCTTCGACACAGAAGTTAATTGTGCGATAATTTCAAACGATTCAGAATCACTTAAAAAGACTTTTTCGCATTGCGAGGAAGTCTTTTTTACTTTATTTGTATCCACTCGCCCCAAAATAGCATCACATTGTTGGCATCAGGAATCAATTTGCTTTTTTTCAATGCATGAGCATAAGTCCAACGGTATCCATTTGCTGTTCGGGGATGACTAAGTTCCATAATGTGCGACAATACGGTAAGTTTGGGTTGAACGATATTTACTGCTGTGGGCAAGGATTTAATAATATCGTGATGTAGAATAAAAATATCTATATTTTTATAACCTACAAGTTTTTCTACACTACTATTATCGCCCGTATGCAGAATTTTTACGCCATTGGTTTCTATTTCAAACATCAGTATATCATTATTGCTTTCCTTTTTCCAAAAATAATGGTTGCCCAACTGAGTGGTGATGTTGAAATTGCCGATTGTATAAGTTCGCACTGTATCAGTTTTGTAGGTGTTTTCAACCCAATTACTGATAATAGGTTTATTTAGCCTTTTCATTTCGTCAATCAAATCATTTCGGTAATGATCAAAATGTGCATGTGTAATTAGCAATGCATCAATGTGTTTTGCAAATCGTATGGCGTCACGGCAATGAATGTCCACTCCAATACTTCCTTTGTTAGTTTGAATAATGTACCCCATATTGTAGATTTGCCAAAGAACTACTTTTTCGTTTTTTGAATTCGATTTGGCTATGTTTTTAACCACAAAGTTCACCTTTTTATCCAAAAGTGAAAGCACAGCTTTTGCAGGTTCATTTTTAGCTATTTTTTTGCATTGCAGGTATTCTCTGTAAACTGTGTCGGTACACAAAAAAGCAATAGAGTCGATATACTTGATTTGGTATCGTTTTTCGCGTGTTTCAATTCCAGATAAATCCACCACTTTTTGTCCATAAAATGAACTTTGAAATGCTAAAAAAAAGAGAAAAAGTATATTTTGAATTTTTCTTGCCATGATTTTAAATTTTATGTTTCAACTTTTAGACGTAAAAAATGCACAAAAACCTGAATTTGTTTGGTTTTCATTTAAGGTGAATCCTAAATAAAACCGTCTGAATAATAGTTTATGCTATTTTTTTTGGGTGATGACCTTATTCTAAATTTACCATGCGAAAAACCCTTTTGTGCGTACTTTTCACGCTTGTTGTGCTTGCTGCACAAAACCAAAATTCCCCCAAATTAAACCTTGGAACTTCCAATATGCCCATCGGTGCGTATTATTATCCCGAACATTGGGACGAAAGTCAGTGGGAACGTGACCTGAAGCGTATGGCTGAACTTGGTTTTGAATTTACCCATTTTGCCGAATTTGCTTGGGCACGCATTGAACCCGAAGAAGGAAAATTCGATTTTGCGTGGTTGGATAAAAATGTGGAACTGGCAGCCAAATATGGCTTGAAGGTAGTCATGTGCACGCCAAGTCCCTGCCCACCAGCATGGCTTTCCGAAAAACATCCTGAAATTTTAATTAAAGATGCCGCTGGTTATACCGTGAAACACGGCACACGCCTCAATGCCAATATTGCAAATCCAGTTTATCAAGCTTATATTAAAAAAGTAGTAGATGAAATGATTCGTCGTTATGGTAACAACCCCACTGTCTGCGGATGGCAAATTGATAATGAGCCTCATTTTGAAGGACTATACGATTATTCCGATTTTGCGCAAGTCGATTTTCGAGCATGGTTAAAGAGAAAATATGGTACTATCGACAAATTAAATGTGGCTTGGGGTGCTTCATTTTGGAGTCTGACCTACAATAACTTTGACCAAATAGTTTGCCCCAGTGTGAAGGATTACGCCGGAAACCCTCATATAAATCTTGATTTTAAACGTTATACTGCCGATGCTTTAGCCGCTGGATTACGGTATCAATCTTCACTTTTGCGGGCAAGCATTTCGCCCAAACAATGGATTACTACTAATTTTGCTTATTATCGTTTTTTGCCATCGGTAGATTTGTTTCGTAGCCGTGCCGACTTGGATTTTACATCGCACACCATGTATCTGTTGTCCACTTATTTAGATGCACCCAAAGGTGATTTGGGGTTTCGACTGGGAAGCGGTATGGAACTTTCATTTTCAGGAGAGATGGCTCGTTCTATGAGAGGTTTTACGGGTATCATGGAACTTCAACCAGGTCAAATCAACTGGGGACAATGGAATGCGCAACCCCTACCCGGAGCTGTACGCATGTGGATTTGGCACGCTTTCGGACTTGGAGAAAAATTTGTGTGTACCTATCGTTTTCGCCAACCACTCTATGGCAGCGAACAATTTCATAAAGGAATAATGGAGACCGATGGTGTAACTGTTTCGCTAGGTGGAGAAGAATACGTACAAGCCATAAAAGAAATCAATGCGCTGAGAATCAAGACTAAATTGAGTGAAACTCCGGCTGAGGTTGCCGGGCGCTCAACTGCATTTTTGTGGAAGCAAGACAATTTGATGTCGATGGAAACCACCAAAGTTACTAACTCATGGGATACATGGCGTCATTATTACAGCTACTATCAATCACTAAAATCCATGGCTTGTCCCGTAACTTTTATTGCCGAGACTGATAGTTTTGATGTGAAAAAGTTTCCTTTTATGGTGGCACCTGCCTACGAAATGGTGGATGAAACGGTGATTCGCAAATGGACAAAATACGTGAGCGATGGCGGACATTTAGTGCTCTCGGTGCGTACAGGCATGAAGGACAATAACAGTCATTTATGGGAGAAACTATTGCAACAACCAATATGGGATTTGATAGGAGCTAAAATCGACGGTTTCGACCAGTTGCCACCTTCTGTGATTGGAAACATTAATTTTGGTGGAACAAAATTTCAATGGAACGTATGGGGTGATATGCTTACGCCAGATAAAAACACCGAAACTTGGGCAGCTTATGCCGACCAATACTATGCCGGGAAGTCATGCGTTATTAAACGTAATTTAGGAAAAGGTTCGGTAGTGTATGTTGGAGTTGAGTCGAAAGATAAGGAATTAGAAGAAGCTATGTTGCGAAAATTATACAATGAATCCGGAGCTAAAATACTCGATTTGCCCGATTATGTTTTTGTGGAATGGCGCGATGGATACTGGGTCGCCGTGAATTATTCGTCGGAAAATTATGAATTACCAATTCCATCGAACAGTATAATTAGTGTGGGAGAAAAAATAGTAGTTCCCGGTGGCGTAACAGTTTGGAAATAAAGAAAAATTAATTGAAAATGAAAAAGATAACACTTGTCATCTTATTTATTTCAGTATTTCAACTGAATGCAAAAACCATCGAAACCGATATATGCATTTATGGCGGAACATCGGCGGGCATTGTGTCGGCAGTTTCGGCTGATCGATTAGGCAAAAAAGCATTACTAATTGAACCAAGTAACTACATAGGTGGCTTAACTACAAGCGGTTTGGGCGAAACAGATATAGGTAATAAATTTGCAGTTACGGGCATTTCGCGCGATTTTTATCGTCAATTGGGTACGCATTACGGCGAGTTCGAGATGTGGAAATTTGAACCACATGTGGCATTGGATATTTTTAATAATATATTGAAAAATACGCAGGTAGAAATTATTAAAAATTATGAGCTTACTTCGGTTTTTAAACGCAATGGAAAAATAGAAGAACTGAAATTTACGTCCACTTCCAATAAAACAACGGAAGAAATAACCGTTTGTGCAAAAATCTTTATCGATGCCACTTACGAAGGCGATTTATTGGCACAAGCGGGAATGTCGTACATGCTCGGGCGCGAAGATAATAGTCTTTACGGCGAAACGCTTAATGGTGTACAACTGCGCGACAAACATCAGTTTCCCGATGGAATTTCACCTTATATCAATCCCAAAGACCCGAATAGCGGCTATTGCTATGGCATACAAAACGAAATTTTGCAACCAGCTGGGACAGGCGATAAAAAGTTGCAAGCTTACAATTTTCGCTTTTGCCTAACGCAAAATAAAAATAATTTTATTCCAATAACGCCGCCTCACGATTACGACCCATCGAAATACGAATTACTCAAACGTGTTATCGCACAGCGAGTTGGGTTAGGTTGGAAACACATTCTGAAATCCTATCTGCTTATAAACGAAATGCCTAATGGCAAAACCGACATCAACAATATGGGACCGTTTTCTACAGATTTTATAGGAGAAAACTGGAATTATGTGGAAGCTGATTTTGAAACGCGGAAATCGATTGCTAAAGCGCACGAAAATTATATCAAAGGTCTGTTGTTCTTTCTCGGAAACGATTCGTCGGTACCTTCAGAACTTCGAAATGAAATGAAAAGTTGGGGTTATGCCAAAGATGAATTTACTGATAACGGCGGTTTTCCTCATCAAATTTATGTGCGAGAAGGTAGGCGCATGATTGGCGAATATGTGATGACTGAAAACAATTGCTTAGGGAAAACGATAGTAAATGATGGCATTGGATTGGCTGCATACACCATGGATTCGCACAATTGTCAGCGTATTGTAGTAAATGGCATGGTGAAAAACGAAGGCGATGTACAAGTTGGTGGTTTTCCTCCTTATCCCATTTCTTATCGCTCTATTGTTCCCCAACAGAAGGAATGCACAAATCTTTTAGTACCGGTTTCACTCTCGGCAACACACATTGCTTTTGGCTCTATACGCATGGAACCTGTTTTTATGGTTCTTGGACAATCGGCTGCTGTGGCAGCTTGTATGGCTATTGATGCGAAAGTAGATATTCAAAAAATAAATATCAAACAATTGCAAAAAACCTTGCTGAATAATCCCTTATTAAATGGAACGTTGCCCGAAGTGTTGATTGATAATTCTGACAAGAAGAATATAAAAGTTACAGGAAATTGGGCCATAACAAAAATGAAGGAAGCACCGTACAAGATGGATTATCTGCTGGTTAATGCTGATTCCAATGTTGCAAATATCGTAAAGTTCTATCCAAAATTAACTCAATCAGGTAATTATAGTGTTTATTTTTATTGCCCTGAAAAACCTGTAGATGCTTCTCATTGGGCTTCATCTGTTACTCTCAAGGTATTTGATGGAAAAAATACTAATAACGTTATTGTAAATCAGGAAAAGCACCGTCACCATTGGGTGAAAGTGGGAGAATACAAAATAGAAGCAAAAGCGAAACCATTTATTGAAGTCATAGCCGATAAAACGGGTGTGGCAATTGCAGATGCATTTATTTTTATTCCCAAAGAATAAGATTTGATAACGTAAATGATTTTCGAATTATCCCATTTTTAAATACACAATGAAAAAATCAACCCTTCTTATTTTTAGTTTCATTTTTATCGGCTTTGCCACTAATTCCCAGATTCGTGTAGCCTGTATTGGCAACAGCATCACCTATGGCGCAGGCATCGAACATCGTGATTCGCTAAGTTATCCAGCTCAGTTACAACGAATATTAGGTGCAAAATGGGACGTAAAAAACTTTGGTGTAGGTGGAGCCACTTTGTTGCGAAAAGGCAATAAACCATACTGGAAATTGTCGGCATTGACCGATGCTATGGCTTTTAACCCGAACATTGTTGTGATAAAATTGGGCACAAACGATTCAAAACCATTCAATTGGAAGTACAAAGATGAATTTGAACCCAATTATTTATCCATGATTGATACCTTACAAGCATTACCAGCACGACCTAAAATTATACTTTGCCTGCCTTCAAAAGCTTATGGCAACAACTGGGGAATTTCCGACAGTATTATTTGCTCTGATATTATACCTATGGTAAAAAAAATAGCAAAACAGCGGAAACTCAAAGTGATAAATTTATACAAAACAATGTCTAATCATGCAGAAATGTTTCCTGATAAAATTCATCCAAATCAGCAAGGTGCAATGCGAATAGCCAAACGTGTAGCAAAAGAAGTAAGAAAAGTGAAAACAAGGCAATAAACTTTCAAGGAAAACAATCAATTTTTATAAAAATGAAAAGAAAAATTTTATTAATACTATTTTCATTTTTTTCCATTCATTATTCAATTGGTACTCCCATCAAAATATGAGATGCACAATGGATTTCCCATTCACAAGCAGATTTACTCAATTATGGCGTGTTTCATCTTCGAAAAACAATTACTTTAACTGATAAACCCGATGCTTTCCCTGTGCTTGTGTCGGCCGACAATAAATATAGATTAATCATAAATGGACAGTATATTGCTTCTGTCCCTGTTTTAAGTGATGGCAATAATTGGTTTTATGACACTATAAATTGCTCCATTTTTACATGAAGGTGAAAATACCTTGGCAGCCTTAGTATGGAATTTTAGAACAAAAAGAGGCGAAAACCAACTATCGATGAAGACAGCTTTTATTCTACAAGCTGAAATTGCCGAACAAAATGCCGTAAATAAAAATAAGAGTTGGAAAGTACAAAAAAATGAAGCTTATTCCCCCAGGTCTGTTTTGCAAAGCGAGTCGAGTGGTTATATGGTAATTGGCTGCGGAGATAGCATTGATGGTAATAAGTATAATTGGAATTGGGAAACTGGTTCCACCGAAAGTTGGAAAAATAAAT
>MNZK01000083.1:9764-15297 GCA_001873635.1 Porphyromonadaceae bacterium CG2_30_38_12
AAAAATAAATTTGAATGAAAAAAACGATCTTTCTGATTCATTTTATTGCTATTAGCTTGTTTTTACAAGCCCAAGATTTGACTCAATACGTCAACTCTTTTATTGGCACAGGCGGACATGGGCACACATTCCCCAATGCTTGTATGCCTTTTGGGATGGTGCAAATGGGACCAGTAACGAATAATGTTGGTTGGGACTGGGTTTCTGGCTATCATTACAGTGACAGCACCGTCATGGGTTTTTCGCACACGCGACTCAGTGGCACAGGCATTGGCGACTTAAGTGACTGGCTTTTTATGCCACGTATTGGTGGGTTCACTCTTAACTGGGGGAGCAATGAAAAGCCTTTTCCAAGTTGGCGCTCCCGCTTTTCACACACCAACGAAGCGGCGAGTCCTGGCTATTATTCGGTACTATTGAGTGACACTAAAATAAAAGCCGAATTCACTGCCACCGAACATTGCGCGGTTCATCGATACACTTTCCCTGCCAGCGATAGTGCTCATATCATTTTAGCACCCAGTGTGCCAATTGGTACCTATGTCGGAAGTTCGGCATCTATTCCCTGGTCGTCAATGAAGTGGGAAAACGATTCTACCATTAGTGGATTTCGTATTTCATTTGGTTGGGTACCTTTTCGCCGCGTGTATATGGTGGCAAGGTTTTCAAAACCTTTTTTTACCTATCAAATGACTTCTGGTGGAAAGCCCGGATGGCTGGTGCGTGAAAAAGAACATAATTTCTTGATAGGGTCTGTTTATTTTAAAACAAAAGAACAAGAACAAATTTCAGTAAAAGTAGGTATCTCTGCCGTAAGTTTGGACAATGCGCGAGCTAATCTTCAAGCCGAATTAGCTGATAAAAATTTTGAACAAGTTCACACTTTGGCAGTGGCAGCTTGGAACAAAGAATTGAACAAAATTCAAATTCAGGCAGATGATAGTACCAAACAAACTTTCTATACCGCCATGTATCATGCTTTTATTCAGCCTAATAACATAGCTGATGTAGATGGACGATACCGTGGTGCTGATTTTGAAATTGCTACTGCTAAAAACGGAAAATACTATTCTACGCTTTCACTTTGGGATACTTTCCGTGCTGTTCACCCACTATATTCCATCATTCAGCCCAAAGTTAATGCAGACATTATTCAAAGCATGATTACCCACCAAAAAGTGGCAGGAATACTCCCAATATGGACATTGTGGGGAGCTGAAAACTATTGCATGATAGGCAATCATGCCATTCCTGTAATAACTTCCGCCATACTTACTGACACCAAAGGTTTTGATTACGAAGAAGCATACACAGCCATGAAAGCCACTTCAACTGTCATTCACAGAGGTTCTGATTGGGATATTTTGGATAAATATGGATATTTGCCCAAGGGCATCGTGGGCGAGTCAGTGTCCAAAACCTTGGAAATAGCTTTCGATGATTGGTGTGTGGCGCAAGTAGCTAAAAAATTGGGTAAAATGGCTGATTATGATTTTTTTAGGAAGCGATCAGAATCCTACAAACAACTGTATAATCATCAAACTGGATTTTTTCAGCCAAGGGATAAAAATGGTAACTGGACTGCCCCATTTAGTCCAATTGATGCCCGCTATTCCAATGGTTTTACCGAAGCTAATGCGTGGCAATACCGCTGGTCAGTTCAACACGACATTCCATCCTTAGTGGCTCTCACGGGTGGTAATGCGAAATTTGAAGCAAAATTAGATTCGCTTTTCAGCATGAGTTCGGAAGTGATAGGTGGTCAGAGAGATATTAGTGGACTGATAGGGCAGTATGTGCATGGAAATGAGCCAAGTCACCATGTGGCTTATCTTTACAATTATGCCAACCAGCCAGCCAAGACGCAAAAATGGCTCACCAAAATTTGGACAGAAATGTATTCCAACCAGCCTGATGGTTACGCTGGTAATGAAGACTGCGGTCAAATGTCGGCTTGGTACATTCTCACCACGCTTGGATTTTATCCTGTGAATCCTGCTACGGGTATTTTCGATATGGGTCGACCATTTGTAAAAAAGGCTAAAATCAATCTCGAAAATGGCAAAACGTTTACAATTACTGCCAATAATTTATCGGACAAAAATTGTTATGTACAAAAAATCAAACTCAATGGCAAAGTTATCAAAGATTACAAAATCAATTTCTGCGACATAGTGGCTGGGGGCGAATTGTTTTTTGAAATGGGGAAATAAAAAATTCAAAGCAACGAGAAGGAAAGATATAAAGTGCTTATTAATAACTGATTATAAATAAACAATAGGATGAGAAACATACTAATTGCAGCAATTATTTTAGTGAGCGTGAATATCACTGCTCAAATCCGTGTAGCTTGTATTGGAAATTAGATGCGCTGACGGATGCATTGCGTTTTTTAGGGTTATTTTCTATTACAGACGTCTTATATTTGTAATACACACTACCCTCTTTTTTGCCAAACAGTTATTAGTATGTATTTCAACATCAACCTCAGTGCTATTTGTTAAAGTCATTTCATTGAAATACAATTTATTACGTCTTAAAATCAGACTGTGTCAAACTTTTTAAAAATGAGTTTGGCATTTTCATTTTTTACATAAATAGCACATTTAAAAATAGAAAACATATCCGAATGAATAAACAAAAACAGACCGAGAGTTGGAAATTTTCCTTTACTTTTCTGCTTATTTTTTTACTTTTTCAGTTGCAAATAACCCTGGCGCAAAATGCGACATCTTCGAATCAAAATCCGCCACAAAACATTCTTGTTAGAGGTACGGTTTTGGATGCTGTTACCAAAGAACCTTTGATAGGCGTTACTTTAAGGGTGGATGGCAACGAAACGCTGGGTACTTTAACCAATGGTAATGGTAAGTTTGAACTGCAAGTGCCATCGAAATCGAAAATTATTATTTCGTACGTGGGTTACAATAATTATGTAATTTCTACCACGAGCAAAAACATCAACCAAACCATTTTATTAGAAGAAAAAACGCAAACCATCGAAGAGGTTGTCGTTACCGGCTACCAAAAGATAGACCGTAAAATGTTCACAGGTTCTGCATCACGTGTAAAAGCCGATGATGCTAAAATTGATGGAGCTACTGACGTGAGCCGCATGTTGCAAGGAAAAGCTGCCGGTGTGCAAGTGAGCAATTCGTCGGGAACTTTTGGGGCTGCACCCAAAATCAGAATTCGAGGCGCTTCTTCCATTTATGGGAATCAAACTCCATTATGGGTCGTTGATGGAGTGGTGCTGGAGGATGTGGTGGAAGTATCAGCCGACGATTTGTCGTCGGGTAATGCTGCTACGCTTATCAGTTCTGCCGTGGCAGGATTGAATGCTGATGACATTGAGAACTTCCAGATATTGAAAGATGCCTCTGCCACAGCACTTTATGGTGCAAGAGCTATGAATGGGGTCATCGTGATTACGACCAAACGAGGAAAAGCAGGCGTCACGAAAGTCAATTATACGGGTGAATTTACGGCGCGCCTCAAACCATCCTACGAAACTTACAATATTATGAACTCGCAGGATCAAATGTCGGTGGATTTGGAATTGCAAGAAAAAGGGTACCTCAACCATGCCGAAACGTCGCGTGCTAAAAATGGGGGTGTGTTTTTCAAAATGTACGATTTGATAAATACTTACAACCCCAAAACACACGAATACGCTTTGCAAAATACGCCCGAGGCACGCGCCGCCTATTTGCAACAAGCCGAAATGCGCAATACCGATTGGTTTGATGTGCTATTTAGGAATACCCTGCAGCAAAATCATTCGGTGGGTATTACATCGGGAACCGAAAAATCGAAAAATTACAGCTCATTCAGTTATTACAACGACCCAGGCTGGACCGCCACCGACAAAGTAACGCGTATCACAGCCAACACCAATAGCGCCATAAATTTAACGTCTAAACTGATTTTGGGGCTTACGGCGAATGCTTCGGTGCGTAACCAAAATGCGCCGGGCACCTTAGATCGTTCGGCAAATGTGGTGGAAGGTTCGTTCAACCGCGATTTCGACATCAACCCGTTCAGCTACGCCCTCAACAGCAGCCGAACTTTGGATGCCAACACGCTATACCGTATGAATTTTGCCGAATTTAATATGTTGCAAGAAATGAAGAACAACTACATAGAATTGGATATGATGGATACCAAATTTCAGGTTGATTTATCCTACAAGCCTTTCAAACAATTGGAATTGAATGCTTTGGGCGCTTTTCGGTATGTAAAAAACACGCAAGAACATATTATCAACGAAAATTCTAACATGGCAATGGCTTATCGTGCGGCACAGGATGCCACCATTCGCGATAGAAATAATTTTCTCTATCGCGACCCCGACAATGTAGATGCCCTGCCCGAAGTGGTGATGCCGCAAGGCGGTTTTTACAATACGGTGGACAATAAAATGTTGAATTATTACTTCCGAACCACTGCTAATTTTAATCAAATTTTTGCCGAAAATCATTCGGTAAATGCTTTGATAGGACAAGAAGTGAAATATACCGACCGTAAAAATAGGTTCAACAATGGCGTTGGCTACCAATATGCCAACGGTGGCGTGCCTTACGTTGATTATCGTATGATGCGTCAGATGATTGAGGGTGGCGACCAATATTACGGCATGTCCGAAATGTTCGACCGTTTTGTCGCTTTTTTTGCCACTTCAAGTTATTCTTACAAAGGTATTTATGTGCTTAATCTTACAGGACGTATGGACGGTTCAAATCGTTTGGGACGTTCGTTGGATGCTCGATGGCTACCTACTTGGAATGTGTCGGGTGCGTGGAATGTGGCTGGCGAAACATTTATGCTCAATCAGAAAACCATTTCAACACTTTCGATACGAAGTACTTATGGGCTCGTAGCAACCATGGGACCCGCTTCAAATGCATTAGCTATTTTGAGAAACGACATTACCTATCGTCCGTTTACAGCCGAAAAAGAGAACAGAATTTACATTGAATCGCTCGAAAATAGTCAATTAACTTGGGAAAAGCAACACGAATTCAATGTAGGGATAGACATTGGCATTCTGAAAAACAGCTATAGTTTGAGTGTGGATGCTTACAAACGAAATGGTTTCGACCTTATTGGACAAGTAAGAACTTCGGGTATTGGGGGCGAGCTTACAAAATTTGCCAACTATGCCAATATGGCTTCGCAAGGCATTGAGTTTTCGCTCAATTCAAAGCTCGTAAAACGACGCGCGTTTAGTTGGACTACGAATTTGACTTTTTCTTACAACACCAACAAAATTACAAAACTCAAATCGCAGCCTCGCATTATCGACATGGTTTCGCCCGGTGGTGCTGCGCGCGAGGGCTATCCTGTTCGCGGACTATTCTCGGTGCAGTTCGAAGGATTAAATTCCGAAGGCTTGCCCACTTTTACTAACGAATATGGCGACAAAACATCGTCGGATATTTTCTTTCAGGAACGCGACAGCATTCAGTATTTGAAATACGAAGGCTCTATCGACCCCAAATACATTGGCGGTTTCGAGAGTTCATTCAACTAT
>MNZK01000070.1 GCA_001873635.1 Porphyromonadaceae bacterium CG2_30_38_12
ACAACCTGTAAAACATCGCCATTGGCAATAAAATCAATTTCTTTGTAAGGCTTATTCCAAAAATAATTATTCTTGGTAACCATCAGTAAATCACCGTTAGTAAGCTCATCTTCTTTCAAAAGGACACTGTTGCGTATGCCGTTGTTGTACAAATCTGCCCTTTTGTTGGAGCGCGTTACTACAATCGTATCCTCCTCGCCTACTGCACGATAACAACGCTGTATTTGTTCAATTATATCTATGCCATCTATGTATTGGATATCGGTAAAATCGGACACAGCAAAGCGTGGAAAGGTAGCCGTGTTGTTGGTCGAAATAGCATCCCGCAGCTGGGTGGCGTTCAGCAAAATACCGCTTTCGAGCGCCTGACGCACTACATGGGTAAGCAGAAACTCATACACTTTAAGCCCATAGCCAGCTAATTTATCTTTTTCGAGTGCCGGACTGTGTGGTTGCATCACAGGCGGAAGTTGCGCGGTATCGCCCAAGAGAAGCATACTACAACCATCACCGGCATAGACATACTCCACCAAATCGTCAAACAACCGTCCGGAGCCAAACTCGGTATCGCCCCCGGTATTGGCTATCATCGAAGCCTCATCAACAATAAAGAGCGTGCGACTAAATAGATTGTCGGCAAGGTGAAAGCGATATTCGCCCAAGCCTTTTTGCCTGTATATTCGCTTGTGAATGGTGTAGGCAGGGAAACCCGAATAGCCCGAAATAACTTTGGCAGCACGACCTGTGGGTGCGAGCAGCATGGTTTTTTGTTGCAATGCATTTAGCGCACGAACCAAGGCACTTACCACGGTTGTTTTTCCTGTTCCGGCATAGCCTCGCAGCAAAAAAACCTTATGACTTTCGGCAGCAATGATAAACTCGCCCAACAAAGCGATTAAGTCCGATTGCTGTTCGGTAGGTTCAAAAGCTAATTCAGCCCGTATTTTGGAAGCAATAAAATTTGATAACATAATTGGGCTTTGAAAAGGGAAGCTTACTTCCTCGATTTGAAGGCTAATGCAAACATTTTCATTTGCTTAACCATGGCTAATAATCCGTTGGAACGCGTAGGCGACAAATGTTCTTTCAACCCAATTTTGTCGATAAAATAAAGTTCGGTGTTTAGTATTTCTTCGGGCGTATGCTTGGACATTACTTGTATCAGCAACGATACAATTCCCTTAACCAAAATAGCATCACTTTCGCCCTGATAGGTAATAATGCCATCGTTCATTTCGGCATTTAACCATACCCGACTTTGACATCCTTCAATGATATTCTGTGGTGTTTTGTGTTTCTCGTCCAAAGGCTCTAAGGAATTGCCGAGGTCAATTAGTAGTCCATATTTATCCATCCAATCGTCGAAAAGACTAAACTCTTCAACAATACTGTCTTGTATTTCGTTGATTGTCATTATTGTATATTTGTTTTATTTTATAATTAACTTAACATGATAACAACACGCTTCAGCGCATCAATAAAAATATCAACTTCGGCTTTGGTATTGTATATGCCAAAAGACGCACGCACAGTGCCGGGCAGCCCCAGCGAATCGATAAGCGGCTGCGCACAATGATGACCGGTGCGAACGGCGATACCCAATTTATCGAGCAGCATACCCAAATCGTAGGGATGGATGCTCCCTATCAAAAACGATATGACTGCGCCTTTGTAAGCCGCTGTACCAACAATACGCATTTGCTCTATTTCCAGCAAACGCTTGGTGGCATACGTTGTTAAAGCATGTTCGTAAGCAGCAATGTTCTCAATACCAATTTGTTGCACGTAATTCACCGCTTCAGCCAGTGCCGTAGAGCCAATATAATCGGGCGTACCCGCTTCAAATTTGTAGGGCAATTCGTTGTAAGTGGTTTTTTCAAACGAAACCTGAGCTATCATTTCGCCTCCTCCCTGATAGGGCGGTATGGCGTTAAGCCACTTTTCTTTGCCATACAACACACCAATACCAGTGGGAGCATAAATTTTATGTCCTGAAAAAACGTAAAAATCGGCATCCAAATCCTGCACGTTTACTGCAATGTGCGGAACAGCCTGTGCGCCATCTATAAGCACCGGAATGTGGCGTGCATGCGCCAGGGAAATCATCTCTTTCACCGGGTTCACAGTTCCCAACACATTGGAAACGTGCGTGATCGATACTATTTTTGTTTTATCATTGAGCAAGTTTTTGTAAGCATCCATATCCAGTTCGGCATTCTCATTCATGGGCACCACGCGCAGCGTCATCTTCTTTCGTTCGCAAAGCATTTGCCAAGGAACGATATTGGAATGATGCTCCATAACCGAAAGAATAACCTCATCGCCTTCGTGGCAAAAAGCTTCACCATACGAAAATGCAACTAAATTGATTGCCTCCGTGGTGCCTCGGGTAAAAACAATTTCCTCACGCTTTTCAGCTCCCAAAAAATCGGCAATTGTTTTACGTGCGTTTTCGTGTGCTTCAGTAGCTTTTTGACTTAAATAATGAACACCGCGATGAATATTGGCGTTGAGATGTTCGTAGCCATAATTTATCCTATCTAATACGCACTGAGGCTTTTGGGTGGTAGCTCCGTTATCGAAATAAACCAAAGGTTTTTTGTAAATAAGCTCTTTCAGTATCGGGAATTCGGATCGTATCTTATCAATATCTATGTTATCAATCATGGAGAATTGCATTTTTTTTGCAAAAATAATCATTTTAAATTCAAAACACTTCTTCCAACTAAAGAGTTTATGAATTCTTCAAAAATTTAAATTTTGTGTTTGGTTCAATAACCTAAAAAGTGTGCCATCTGCAACACATCACCATTTTTCAACTTTTTCTGCGCAAGCTAATGACAGTTATTTCGGGTGATATGCCCAAGCGAAGGGGCAATCCGACGAAACCAACGCCTGAAGAAATATAAAGATACTGATTGCCTGCTTGGTACAAACCATGACTGTACTGAAAAATAAGTGCCGAAGGGGAGAGTGTGTGCGCGCCAATTTCAAGTCCCATTTGTGCCGTATGCGTGTGTCCAGCAAGGCTAAGGTCTATGTTTGTTTTTTCTTTCACTTCTTTGCCCCAATGCATAGGATTGTGTGTGAGCAAAATTTTAAAGCTTTCCGCGTTTATTCCTCGCATAGCTTGAGCAAGTTGCGTATGATTCTTGGCAGCATTTTTATGGTAATACTCCACGCCTATTAGCGCAATACTATCGCTGCCATTACGAATGTAAACATGGCTATTGTTAAGCAATTCAAAACCAGCATGTTGGTACGCTTGCAGTATTGCTTCAAAATTTTGCTTTTTTGCAATTTCACTTTCCCAGCTACTGTAATCGCCATAATCGTGATTGCCCAACACGGCATATTTTCCGTGTTGGGCTTTGATTTTTACAAATAGCGTGTCCCAACCCAGAGCTTCAGCCGCAAAATTATTCACAAAGTCGCCCGTGAAAACTACAATGTCAGCATGTTGCTGGTTTATGATGGCTACCATTTGCTTTGCATAGGCGTAGTTGTGCATCAAACTACCCAAATGCAAATCGGTAATTTGAACTATTTTTAATGCTTCAAAGCTGGGCGGCAGTTTACTAAATGTGAAGGTTAGTTGTTTGGTTTTCAGAGCGTACGACGATACAAAAGTGGCATACAAAAGAAAGCTTTCGGCAAGTACAATAATAACAATGATAGTAAGCTTGTACCACTGCGAACTTTCATTTCGAAAGCGTAATCGCCATAATAGGTACAAAATTTTAGCCGTGTAAAGCAGTATAAAGCTATAATTAAACCACATCACATACACGGTAAGTTGGTAATTATCATTTTTTTCGTACCAAAACTTGATGGCAGTGAATAGCAGCAAAAAAATACCTGCGCTGGTGTATGACAACAGATTCTGTATAGAATTGCGGTTTTTAGCATGTTTATACAAAAAATATTCTGTAACAAGTATCAAGCTAATAATCAGTAGATATACAGTGCTGTATAGTTTCATGCATTTGTGTATTTGTGTTTGTTGTAATGCAAAATTACACGTAATTGTTTAGGTTTTGTTCCATTTGTTAGCAATATTGTTGCAATTGCTACAATTATGCATATTAATTGAACTTTTTTATGTATGTTTGTACCTCCAAAAAAAAATTAAATCTATAAAAATAAACGCATGTCATTTTTCATTTTTGTAGCAATTATTACTATCCTTGTGCTCGATTTTGGCTTTGAACGCCTCTTAGCTTTTCTCAACATCCAGCATTCAAAACTCCAACTACCTACCATACTGCACGATATATATGACGCAGAGAAATATGCGAAGCAACAAAATTATTTCCGCGCAAATTCGCAGTTCGGCATGATTTCATCTTCTTTTAGTTTTTTACTTAGTTTAAGTATGGTTCTTTCTGGTGGTTTTGGTTGGCTCGACACGCAGCTGCAAGGCTTTGTTACCAACGAAACCCTTCGCTCCTTATCCTTTTTTGGATTGCTTTTTATTGCCAACGATTTACTTACTATGCCTTTCGACTTGTACGACACTTTCGTAATTGAAGAGCGATTCGGATTTAATAAAGTTACGCCATCAATTTATTTAGCGGACAAATTAAAATCGTATGCGCTTACGGTGGTCATTGGTGGTGGTTTACTATTTGCCATCATCTCCATTTTCAATTCGTTTTCCACATATTTTTGGTTATTAGCTTGGTTGGTTGTTACTGCGTTCGGATTGTTTATGAGCTTGTTTTATTCCAACTTGATTGTCCCCTTATTCAACAAACAAACACCACTTCCCGAAGGTGAGCTTCGCAACGAAATTGAGAAGTTTGCTCAGAAAGTATCTTTTAATTTGACAAATATTTTTGTGATTGACGGGTCGAAGCGCTCTACCAAAGCCAATGCATACTTTACCGGACTGGGTCCGAAAAAGCGTATAGTGCTCTACGATACCTTGATGAATACGATGAGTACCGACGAAATTGTAGCCGTGCTTGCTCACGAGGTGGGGCATTACAAACATAAACACACACTGAAAACTATACTGATAACCTTGCCAAGCACTTTGCTCATGTTTTATTTGTTAGGGCTCATACTCAACAGTGATGCGCTGGCGCAAGCATTGGGAGGCACTGCAGCAAGTTTCCATTTAAATATCCTTGCTTTTGGAATAATATATGCACCAATTTCCATGCTTTTGGGTTTGTTTGGTAACATGTTGTCGCGCAAGTATGAATATCAGGCTGATGCGTTTGCAGCAAAGGCGGGCTTGGGATTGCAATTAGTGTCTGGTTTGAAAAAACTTTCAGCAACCTCATTAAGTAATTTAATGCCGCACCCATTGACTGTCTTTTTTCATTACTCGCATCCAACTCTATATCAACGGATAAGGAATATTACCTCTTAAAAAAACAATACTATGTTAGTAGGAATAATGGGTGCCATGCCCGAAGAAATGGATAAACTGATTGCAGCCATCGAGCACAAGGAGATTGTGGAAAGTGGTAGCCGCATATATTATTGTGGTAGTTTGTATGGACAGGAAGTGGTTGCTGTTTTTTCGCGCTGGGGCAAGGTGGCTGCTGCTGCTACTGCCACAAATCTTATTCTGCAATTCAAAGTAGATCGCATCGTTTTTACAGGAATTGCCGGTGGCATTTCGGCTGATTTAAATGTGGGCGACATTGTCATTGCACAGCGATTGTTTCAGCACGATATGGATGCACGCCCTTTTATGCGTCGTTTTGAAATTCCACTAACAGGGAAAACATCGTTTGAGATTCCTATTCAGAATGTGGATACCATGAAAGAAGCCGTGCACAATTTTTTAATTAATGATAAAGAGTTTCGTAAGCAATTAGTCGAACAACAAATTGTACACCCCAAACTATTTGTTGGCGATGTGGCAAGTGGCGATTTGTTTATCTCGAGCACTGCGATGAAACAAGCTTTGATAAAAAATTTACCATCGGTAGTTTGTGCCGAAATGGAAGGGGCTGCTGTGGCGCAAGTTTGCGCCGATTATGATGTGCCATTGGTGGTGGTTCGCATTATTTCCGATGCAGCCGACGAAGCTGCTCATCAATCGGCTATTGGGTTTGTAAACCAACATGCTGGAGACTATTCACTTTCTATTTTAAAAGAATATATTGCATTGATTCGTAAGCAATTATGATTATTGTTTACTGCGTTTGATTATTGACTAAAATTCAATCTCACTATACAAATCAATTCTATTAATCAATTCTATTAATCACAAAAAAAAATGAACAACATTTTTTATTTAGTTCCGCTGGCGTCTCTTGTCGCCCTGAGCTTTGCATTTTACTTTTTCAAACAAATGATGAAAGAGAGCGAAGGCACAGACACAATGAAAAAAATTGCTCTGCACGTGCGCAAAGGTGCAATGGCTTATCTCAAACAACAGTACAAAGTAGTTACTATCGTATTTGTTGTATTAGCATTGATATTTGCCGTGATGGCGTTTTTCAATTTGCAAAATGCCTGGGTTCCCTTTGCATTTTTAACAGGTGGTTTCTTCTCTGGCTTAGCCGGTTTTTTTGGAATGAAAACAGCCACTTATGCTTCTGCACGAACAGCTTTTGCAGCGCAAGATTCGCTCAATAAAGGTTTACGGGTAGCTTTCCGCTCGGGTGCTGTTATGGGCTTAACTGTGGTGGGGTTGGCTTTACTCGATATTTCGGCATGGTACCTTATCCTGAATTATTTTGTGGATGGTGTGGAACATAACAAGCTGATTTACATTACTACAACCATGCTAACTTTTGGTATGGGAGCTTCCACGCAAGCATTGTTTGCACGTGTAGGCGGTGGCATTTACACCAAAGCTGCCGATGTGGGCGCCGACTTAGTAGGTAAAGTTGAAGCTGGCATTCCGGAGGATGATCCACGAAATCCTGCCACTATTGCCGATAATGTGGGCGATAATGTGGGCGATGTAGCCGGTATGGGCGCCGATTTGTACGAATCCTATGCCGGTTCTATTTTAGCTACGGCAGCTCTGGGAGCTTCGGCATTTCTGCTTAATCCCGATATGCAGTTAAAGGCTGTTTTTGCGCCTATGCTTATTGCTGCCGTTGGGGTGGTGCTTTCTATTATTGGCATTTTTATGGTAAAAACCAAAGAAGGTGCCAAAATGAAAGAATTGTTGGGCGCACTTGGTTTGGGTGTCAATGTGAGTTCAGTACTGATTGCCGTAACAACTTTTGTTTTACTTTGGGCGTTAGGTATCCAAAACTGGATGGGTATTTCATTTTCTGTTATTGCCGGATTGTTAGCTGGTATTATCATTGGTCAGGCTACAGAGTATTACACTTCGCAAAGTTACCGTCCCACACAGCGCGTAGCCGAAAGTTCGCAAACGGGACCTGCTACAGTAATCATTTCAGGTTTGGGCTTAGGTATGATTTCTACAGCTATTCCCGTAGTTACCATTTCGGTGGCTATTGTGCTGGCGTTCATGTCATCGCAATTTGATTTATTTTCAATGACATACACGCCTAATCTTTCGCTTGGCTTGTATGGTATTGGTATTGCTGCCGTAGGTATGCTCTCTACACTTGGAATCACCTTAGCAACAGATGCTTACGGTCCTATTGCCGATAATGCTGGTGGTAATGCCGAAATGAGCGGTTTACCCAAAGAAGTACGCCAACGTACCGATGCGTTGGATGCATTGGGAAATACCACAGCTGCCACGGGTAAAGGCTTTGCCATTGGCTCGGCAGCACTTACGGCTCTGGCTTTGCTTGCATCGTACATCGAAGAAATTAAAATTGCCTTGGAACGCATTGCGCACGCCTCAGTAGATGGCATGACGCAAGTTGGAACTCAGCTGCTTTCTATTGATCAAATTAAGTCCTCATCGTTCAAAGATTTTATGACTTATTACGATGTTACTTTAATGAATCCCATTGTGTTAGTAGGTATTTTTATTGGCTCCATGATGGCTTTTGTGTTCTGTGGATTAACCATGAATGCTGTAGGGCGCGCTGCTCAAAGCATGGTGGAAGAGGTGCGCAGGCAGTTCCGCGAAATTGTAGGTATTATGGAAGGCAAAGCTGAGCCCGACTACGCACGATGCGTGGAAATCTCTACAAAAGGTGCACAGCGCGAAATGCTTTTCCCTTCAATATTGGCAATTGTGGTACCCATTGTTGTGGGCGTAGTGCTTGGTGTTGGTGGCGTTCTTGGCTTGTTGATAGGCGGGTTAAGTACTGGTTTCGTATTAGCTGTGTTTATGGCGAATGCTGGTGGTGCTTGGGACAATGCAAAAAAATATGTCGAAGAAGGTAATTTAGGTGGCAAAGGTTCTGATAATCACAAAGCTACTATTGTAGGCGATACGGTGGGCGATCCTTTCAAAGATACTTCGGGTCCGTCACTCAACATTCTTATCAAACTTATGAGCATGGTTTCTATTGTCATGGCAGGTTTAACGGTGGCAATCAGTATTTTTTAGATTATACAAACTGTAAATACCTGTACGAAACAAATATCCATTCAAACTTTGAATTTTGGTGGATATTTGTTTTTATATTTTCCAGAAATGATTCATCTCGAAGCCTTTAATTATCATTTTGTCAGTTCCGCTAACAATCAAAAAACAATATTGACAGGTTTGGGAAAACATTTAAAAAAACGGTTTTTAGGCTTCACAAAAAATCATTATCTTTGTGGCACAATTAAAAGTTTGTACAAATAAGCATTAAATAACTGATTATTAGATAATCTAAACTTCGCATTTTTCAAATTTCGAATCTTCCAATTTATATATTCAATAATAAAATGATTCAATTTTTTCAAACTCCCGCCCGACATGTTTTTGTGGTTCAGAGCAATAGCAATCTTTCTAATGAAGATGTCAGTAAATTAGAATGGCTTTTTAGCGAAGCTAAGTTGTCAAAATTGCCAGCTATCGAAGGTAACTATATAGGTCCGCGCCGCGAAATGATAACTCCCTGGAGCACCAATGCCGTTGAAATCACTCAAAATATGGGTATCAGCGGCATTCTTCGTATCGAAGAGTTTCGATTGATGCCACACACACCTTCGGCGCAGGGTGGTTTGGAATACGACCCCATGCTCGAACGCATTTATTCGGGGCTGAATCAGGATATTTTCACTATCAACAAACAACCTGACCCAATATTATTTATCGATGATATTGCTTCTTACAACAACAAGGAAGGGTTGGCATTGAATGCCGTCGAAATTGAATACCTGAATAATGTAAGTGAAAAAGTAGGGCGCAAACTCACCGATAGCGAAGTCTTTGGATTTTCGCAGGTAAATTCAGAACACTGTCGGCATAAAATTTTCAACGGACAATACGTGATTGATGGTGAAGAAAAAGAATTGACTTTATTCAAATTAATTAAAAAAACTTCCGAAGAAAATCCCAATAAATTAGTTTCGGCTTACAAAGATAATGTGGCTTTCAATGCTGGTCCCAAAATAGAACAATTTGCACCAGCTAATGGCGATAAACCTGACTTTTTCCAAACTAAAACAATAGATTCGGTTATCTCGCTTAAAGCCGAAACACACAACTTCCCTACCACCGTAGAACCTTTTAACGGCGCTGCAACTGGCACTGGAGGCGAAATTCGCGACCGCCTTGGAGGTGGCAAAGCCAGTTTGCCTATTGCAGGAACAGCTGTTTATATGACTTCATACCCTCGCAACGATATAAATCGTTCGTGGGAACAAAATATTGCGCCACGTAAATGGCTGTACCAAACGCCGGAGCAAATTCTGATTAAGGCTTCGAATGGAGCTTCGGACTTTGGAAATAAATTCGGGCAGCCGCTTATTTGCGGTTCGTTAATTACGTTCGAACATCAGGAAAACAATAAGAAATTTGGTTACGACAAAGTCATCATGATGGCTGGTGGCGTTGGATTTGGAACCATGCGCGATGCACTGAAAGGCAATGTAGCTGCTGGCGAAAAAGTAGTGGTAATGGGTGGCGACAACTACCGCATTGGTATGGGTGGCGCTGCTGTATCTTCGGTTCAAACCGGCGAATATGATAACTCGATTGAGTTAAACGCTGTTCAACGAGCCAACCCCGAAATGCAAAAACGTGTTTCGAATGTAATTCGAACACTGGCAGAAGCAGACTCAAACCCTATTATTTCTGTTCACGACCACGGTGCAGGTGGACACCTTAACTGTTTGTCGGAATTGGTTGAAACCACCGGTGGTAAAATCGACATGTCGGCTTTACCCGTGGGCGACCCAACTTTAAGTGCTAAGGAAATTATTGGCAATGAAAGTCAGGAACGCATGGGTTTTGTGATTTCGGAAAATGAAGTGGAAAAAGTACGAGCTATTGCCGAACGCGAACGTGCACCGTTTTATGTGGTTGGTGAAACTACAGGAGATATGAGATTGACGTTTGAAATGCCGCTGCCCCCTAACGCCCTAAAGGGGGAACAGCAGGGTATGCAAACCGCTTATCCTTCTTTATATTCCCGATTAAAAGATTTGGATGTAAAAAATAGGCATAATCCAACACCGGCAGAAGAATTTTTTTGGGAACAATTAAAAGGTAAACATCTTGAAAATTACAAATTCAGAAGACAACATATTATTGGTGACTGTATAGCTGATTTTGTTTGTTTGCAAAATAAATTAGTTGTTGAAGTAAATGGAGGTTATCATAACGACCCGGAAGTAATTGAATATGATAAATTAAGAACTCAACTTTTTGAAGAATATGGATTCAAAGTAATTCGTTTTACAAATGAAGAAGTTATAGGAGACATTGAGAATACGCTTGATAAAATAAAGCTTGAGTTACGCTCTAACAACTCCCCCTTTAGGGGGTTGGGGGGCAAATTAGCTCCAATCGATTTATTATTGGAAGATATGTTTGGCAAGCCTCCAAGAATGGTAATAGTTGATAATAGTGTTGTTGAAAGTTATGCCGCACCCGAAATTTTGGAAGAAAAACTGCAAAGTTATATTGAAAACGTATTACAAGTGGAATCGGTAGCTTGTAAAGATTGGTTGACAAATAAAGTTGACCGCTCAGTTACAGGTAAAATTGCCCGTCAGCAATGTGCCGGTGAAATTCAGTTGCCATTGAACAACTTGGGCGTTGTCGCATTGGATTATCGCGGAACGGTAGGCATTGCCACTTCTATCGGACATGCTCCATTGGTTGCCATGGTCGATTCGGAAGCCGGCTCCGTAATGGCTATTGCCGAAGCACTAACCAACATCGTTTGGGCGCCTCTTACTGAAGGTTTGGACAGCGTCTCGCTGAGTGCTAACTGGATGTGGCCTTGCAAAAATCCGGGCGAAGATGCTCGGTTGTACAAAGCCGTTGAAGCTTGTTCAGATTTTGCATGTTCGTTGGGAATCAATATTCCTACCGGAAAAGATTCGCTTTCGATGACCCAGAAATATGGTAACGAAAAAGTTTTTTCGCCCGGAACAGTAATAATTTCGGCAGGTGCTGAAGTGTCGGACATAAAAAAAGTGGTTTCGCCCGTTTTGGTCAATGACGAAAAATCTGTCATTTATTATATTGATTTCTCGTTTGATAAACACAAATTAGGTGGTTCAGTTTTGGCACAAACGTTGAATAAAATTGGCAACGATGTACCAACAGTAAAAGACGCTGAATATTTCAAGGCTGCTTTCGATAGCATTCAGGAAATGATTGGTCAAAACCTAATTTTGGCTGGTCATGATATTTCGGAAGGCGGAATGATTACTACCATGCTCGAAATGTGTTTTGCTAATACCAAAGGTGGTTTAACTGTAAATTTAGATTATATTGCCGAAAACTCCTTGGTAACCATGCTTTTTGCCGAAAATCCGGGTGTTTTGATTCAGGTAAAAGACCGCAAAGCAGTTGAGAAAATTCTAAACGATAACGGGGTTGGTTTTGCCCGCATTGCAACACCAATTGCTGAACGCCGATTGGAAATTAACCGTAAAAAAGAAGCTTATTCATTCTCCATTAATGATTTGCGTGACCTTTGGTACAAGCCATCGTACTTACTCGACCGCAAACAAAGTGGCGAAGTATGTGCGCAATCACGTTACAACAACTATAAAAATCAACCTTTGGAATTTTCATTTAACCCCGATTTCAAAGGCAAATTCTCGCAATTCGGTATTTCACCCGATCGCCAGCCAAGTGGCATAAAAGCAGCTATTATTCGCGATAAAGGCACCAACGGTGAACGCGAAATGGCTTACGCTTTGTATTTAGCCGGTTTCGATGTAAAAGATGTTCACATGACTGACTTGGCAAGTGGTCGCGAAACATTGGAAGAAGTAAATATGATTGTTTTCTGTGGTGGATTTTCTAATTCCGACGTATTAGGCTCTGCCAAAGGCTGGGCTGGAGGTTTCCTTTATAACGAAAAAGCAAAACTGGCGCTCGATAATTTCTATAAACGTTCTGATACTTTAAGTTTAGGTATTTGTAATGGTTGCCAGCTGATGGTGGAATTGTTTGGAGCTGCCCCTCAACAATTTAAAGGGGGAGCTAAAGAAACTGCTGCTTCAATGTTTGGAGAAGTTAAAATGCTACACAACGATTCACACAAATTTGAATCGGGCTTTGTTGGACTGACAATTCCCGAAAATAATTCGGTGATGTTAGGCTCGTTAAGTGGTAGCAAATTAGGCGCATGGGTGGCGCATGGTGAAGGAAAGTTCTACCTGCCAAAATCTGAAAACCAATACAATATCATTGCAAAATACAACCACGCAGGTTATCCAGCAAATCCAAATGGTTCAGACTACAACACAGCTGGCATTTGTTCAGCCGATGGTCGTCATTTAGCTATGATGCCACACCCCGAGCGTGCTATTTTCTCTTGGCAATGTGCGCATTACCCAGCCGACCGCCGAAACAGCGACCAAATTACTCCGTGGGTAGAGGCATTTGTGAATGCACGGGTTTGGGTAGAAAATAAGAAATAGCTTTCGTTAGTTAAATTATTGTTTTTATGAGTTGTGAATGCTTTAGCTACATAAATTTTAGCTATATAAAGTCGAACATGTAGTATGTATTAAATATTGATTATTGCAGCATGGCATTTTCAAATTAACCAAACGGTAGTATGAATTCAAAGAACTTATTGTTGCATTTCGTAAGCTTATTTTATCCCAATTTGTGTTTGATTTGTGGCGAAAACCTAAATAAATCGGAACATCAAATTTGTTTAAAATGCCTGCATGAAATTCCGCGTACAAACTTTCATACGCATCCTAATAACCCTGTAGAAAAGCGTTTTTGGGGCAAAGTGGATGTATGGAGAGCTACTTCGTTCTTTTTTTTCACCAAAGGCTCGCCTTTTCAGAAACTAATTCACGAGCTAAAGTATCATGATAATAAAGAAATAGGTGTGATAATGGGGCGCTATGCAGCGGTGGATTTGATGGAAAATGATATTTTCAGTAGCATCGATTGCATAGTTCCCATACCCTTACACCCAAAGAAGTTTGCCAAGCGTGGTTACAATCAAAGTGAAATGATTGGAAAAGGGCTGTCCGAAATCTTGCAAGTACCACAAGATTATTACAATTTAAGGAGATTGAAAGCCAACGACACGCAAACAAAAAAATCAGTATTTGACCGCTATACCAACACAGCAGGAATTTTCAATGTTGTCGATGTTGAAAAATTTTCAGGCAAACACATCTTACTGGTCGATGATGTCCTCACTACTGGCTCTACCATTGAAGCAGCAGTGCATGAACTGAAAAAATGTAAGGATGTCAAAGTAAGTGTTTTCACCTTGGCTATAGCTTAAAAAAATTTACCGTTAAGAAGCCATTTGAGTGTAAGATATATTTAATTGTATTATTATTAAGTTAATTAAAATTAAATCGTCTGAAAAGTGCTATTATAATAAGAATTTTGATAGTTTTAAAGTTGATATTATTGAATAATAATTATCTTTGCAAACAAATCTTAATTCATTATGTCACGTAATGAAGTTTTTTTGCGCTCTATTTAGTGCGTTTCGGTTTGTTTCATTTGCAAAATTGAAAGTTATCATGTGGTTAAAGTTTACAAATAAGATACTCACTATAAAATATTTCAAAACCTATTTCTTGATAATTTTTTGTCAAGCACTTTTAGTTACACATGTGTGTGCTGAAAATTTAGAGACACGCACAATTGGCACTTCAGGTGCTAATTATACTACGCTCAAGGCTGCATTCGATGCCATTAATGCCGGAACACTTACCGGAGATGTAACTTTAAAAGTAACATCCAACATTACCGAAACTACCTCAGCCATATTATTAGCTTCTGGCTCGGGCAGCGCAAATTACAGTAGTGTCATAATATATCCAACGTCATTTGGTTTGAGTATATCAGGTAATATAAATGCCCCACTTATTGATTTGAATGGAGCTGACAATGTAACCATTGATGGACGTGTAAATGGTTCTGGGTTTTCTCGATCTTTAGTTATCAGCAACACAAGTACATCCAATGCGGCAGGCACTTCCACCATACGTTTTATAAACGATGCAAGCAATAATAAAATTAATTATTGCCAAATTAAAGGTTCCCAGACAAATTCCTCTTCGGGTATTATATTTTTTTCTACGAGCACAAGTGTTACAGGCAATGATAACAATTATATTCAATACAACCTGATAACTAATGCCGCCGACTCCAACCGCCCAGTTAATGTTATCTATTCCGAGGGGAGTACAAGTGCTGAAAACAATGATAACTTCATCGGAAATAACAATATTTTCAATTTTCTAAATCGTTCTAAGACTTCCTATGCCATCAACATTGGCGCAAATTCAAGCGGTTATACTATTTCTAACAATAATCTATACGAAACGGCTACATTTATTCCTACCGCATCAGTAAGTTATTCATGCATTTATATTAATAATACATTTGGTACGGGGTTTCAAATTCTTAATAATTTTATTGGAGGTACTGCCGAACTTTGTTCTGGAAGTGCTTGGACGAAAACAAATGCCGCAAACAATTCATTTAGTG
>MNZK01000093.1 GCA_001873635.1 Porphyromonadaceae bacterium CG2_30_38_12
AATTTGCACCGAAAATGGGCTAAGCTATTATATTTCTAACGAAAAAGTATCCAATTCTTTTTTTAGCATTTCACCTAAAGCACACGAACTAAATTTAGAACCCTACTTAAAAGCATATTTCGGTGAGCAAACATCCATTAAAACTGACTTTGAAAATTCTTCAACAATTTTTTTTAACCCTCAAACAAAAAATTTAGTGTTTCGAAATCAACTAAATAGCTATGAACAACTTGACCTTAAAATTTACACAACTTGGGGGAAAATTATCAAAAGCCAAATGCTAAAATCGGATTGCGAAATTCCATTAACTATGTATCCAAAAGGAATTTATTGTATATCCATGCAAAAAAGGAATCAGTATTATTGCCAAAAAATTAGGAATTAAAAAAAGTAAGTTGAAACGAACATGACAAAATTTAAACAATTTTGACCCACAGGGGCATGTTTAAATTTTGTTTTGTGAGTTCCATGTGCCCTTTGAAAAACAATTATAAACACATGAAAATACAAAAGGACAAGCTTTTGATTAAACGGATGAAGCTGATAAGAACTGTGATATAATTATTTAAATACTGATTTCTTTCGGATTCTAATCTCGTCAAAGGCAAAACACCCTAAATATCTATACTTAGCATGAAAGATAGACCGAATTTTTTTTTCGGAAATACTGTAAATTAGTTGCTTTCGGTATTCACCATCCAAGCTGAGAATACTTGGATATAATTCCAAAACGAGAGCAGTATTTCTTGTGGTAAATCTAATTCTTGCAATGCTTGCTTGTAACAGGATAACCAAACTAAACGCGCTTGGGCGGTAATTGTAAAAGGTGCATGACGCTTTACCATCATCGGTTGACCACGATGTTGATGATAATACATAGGTCCACCGCAAATTTGTATCATAAAATCGGCTGAATGTACTTTAGCCATTTCTAAACCCTCAACAGTAGGTGGAAATAGCTGTTTTATAATACTTTGGCTCAACAAGTCATAATGTCGTGAAACCAACCGCCGTATGCCATCTTCTTTGAGAAATGCATAAAATTCAGGAATTGGTTTGGTTACTTCGGGGCGAGAGCCAGCTATATAATTTTTAATTGTCAGTTCCATATATTATTTTATTAATATAACTTTTTTGGAAAGTATTTGTTTAAATAGATGAAAAAATAAATTTCTTAAAACTTCATAAATGAAAACACTTCAACCTGCCGAATTGTGGCACTATTTTGATGCCATAAACCAAATTCCGCGCCCATCCAAAAAAGAAGAGCAAATTATTGCTTACCTAAAGGCATTTGCCAAAGCTCATAAATTGATAATTAAAACTGACAAAGCAAGCAATGTGCTAATCTTAAAATCGGCAACGCAGGGTTACGAATCTCGCAAAAAAGTTATTCTACAAGCTCACTTAGATATGGTTTGCGAAAAAAACAAAGAAATAAATTTCAATTTTGAAACAGATGCTATTCAAACCTTTATTGATGGCGATTTTGTTCGAGCACGTGGAACCACTTTAGGGGGAGATAATGGCATTGGAATTGCTATGATGCTTGCCTTGCTTGCTGCTACTGACTTGCAGCATCCCTCTCTCGAATGTCTCTTTACAGTGGATGAAGAAACGGGTTTGACAGGTGCTTTTGCTCTCGAAAAAGGTTTTTTACAGGGCGAAGTACTTATAAATCTTGATTCGGAGGATGATGGTATCGTTTATGTGGGATGTGCAGGCGGCATAGATACAACGGCAACATTGAACTACAAAAATGAAAAATCGGTAGATGGTTACTTTGCTTTTGCAGTAACCGTGAAAGGTTTGAAAGGAGGACATTCCGGAGATGACATTAACAAAGGGCTTGGCAATGCGAATAAAATTTTGAACCGTTTTTTGTGGATGCTTCATAAAACAACAGACCTAAGGCTGCATAGCTTTGATGGAGGCAACTTACGCAATGCGCTTGCTCGTGAAGCAACAGCCACTCTATCAGTTTCTTATAACCAAAAAGAAAACGTACGTGTATTGCTCAATCAATACATAGCTACCGTTGAATCTGAATTTGGAGGCAATGAACCATTGCTTCAAATTTTGCTCGAATCGGAGCAATTACCACAATATGCCATAGACAAACAAACCTCGACAGCTTTGCTGAACAGTCTATATGCTTGCCCGCATGGAATGATAGCAATGAGCAAAGATATTCCGGGATTGGTAGAAACATCCACTAATTTAGCATCAGTTAAGATGATTTCCGATTCAAAAATCCGTATCACAACAAGCCAACGAAGCTCTGTTGATTCGGCAAAAAATGATATTGCGTCAATGGTGGAATCGGTGTTTTTATTAGCAGGAGCAAGTGTTACACATGGTGATGGTTATCCGGGCTGGAAACCAAACTTAGAATCAAACATTTTAAAAATTGCTGTACAAAAGCACAAAGCCCTTTTTGGAGCCGAAGCAGAAGTGCGTGCTATTCATGCAGGTCTTGAATGCGGTCTTTTCCTAACAAAATACCCCCATTTGGACATGATTTCAATAGGACCACAAATGTTTGGAGTGCATTCACCCGACGAAAGACTCAGTATAAGTTCTACTCAAAAATGTTGGAAATGGCTGCTCGAAATTCTTAAAGATTGTTGAAACGCGTTTAGCTTTGAACTTGATTTCGACCAAAACTACGATAGCTGTCATGTTCGATTTCAAGTTCAGGTTCAACAAAATGTTCTATTGTTTTAAGCTCAAACTGAATATATTTAATACAAATTCCTCTGCTTAGCCATTGTCGTTCGTAGTAGGTTTTAATTTTTAGTACGGGGTCAATATTTTCATCAGCGTACAAATCATAGTATAAAGCATTTATTTTAAACCCATTAGTCTGCACCATGGCATGTGTGTAGGTAAACAAAAAATTACTGTCAGTTTTTAGGTGAACATATCCGTTCGGCTTTAAAAACTGACAGTATGATTTCAGAAAGTTCGTAGCTGTAAGCCTTTTTGTAACCTTCTTCATTTGTGGGTCTGGAAAAGTAAGCCAGATTTCAGCAACTTCATTTGCTCCAAAAAAATGTTGAATCATTTCGATGTTTGTTCGCAAAAAGGCAACATTAGTCAACCCTTTCTGAAGGGAACTTTTTGCGCCAGTCCAAATTCGCGCCCCTTTTATGTCAATGCCCACAAAGTTTTTTTGAGGATACATTTCGGCAAGTCCAAGCGTGTATTCTCCTTTACCACAACCTAATTCGAGTACAATGGGATGGTTGTTTTCAAAAAATATTTCATTCCATTTACCACGCATCTCAAAGTTTTTTCCCGACAAAATATCGTGCGATGAAACCTGAAAAACATGAGGAAATTCAAGCATGTCAGCAAATTTTGATAACTTATTTTTTCCCACTTGTTCTTATCCTTCTATGGTTTCACTTTTTCTATTTTTAAACCTATCTCCGTAATCCCAATTAATATTGAGTCGCGCATTCCATGTCCAATTGCGATGTGATACTTACCAGACTTTGGAAATTTCATGTTCTGTTGCCAAAGCACAGGCATTTGATACAGAGAACCTATGCCAGAGCCTAACCATTTTCCATAATCATCGGCAAGATAATAATTAATAGTATCATTTTTTATTATACTATCGGGTTGCGATTGTTTCAAAAACAACCATAAATTTTGGTATGGATAGTCGCTCGTATTTCTACTATTTAAAGTCACATTATAACTAACAGCAGTATCGTCAATCTGAAAGTCGAATCCCAACGTACTATCTTTATTCCAGCCATTTTCGGGTAAGGTTGCATATTGAAAATACACAGTATTGTCTTGACACGATGCTACTAAAAACAGTAAAAACAAGACGCTAATTTTCGGAATTAGATGGTGCAGACAGGTCATTTTTTTTAATTAATTTAGGTGCCTGATTATGCGGGCGTTCAATATCAGAATTCTTTTGGGGTGATTTAATTGGACCATTTTTACGAATACTCCTGTCCTTATTTTGCTTTTTGGAGCTGTCAAACCGTGTTAAACTATCCTGACCAACCACATTACCATAATCACTAATTGGTTTTTTATCATCAGCTTTGACGTCCAAATCGTCCGGACGAATACCTTGTTTGTTGAGTGCTATCACTTCTTTAACACGTGTTAAATCAATGGTTGTAACGTTGGCAGCAAACTCTTTGGATGTGGAATAGGAGATAAGTCCTTTGAAAACATCTGTTTTGAAGTGATAATAAGTGCTTTCTTTGGTCTCCAATGGAATTTCTTTGGTAGGAAAATCCTTCAAAGCATCTGTGTAAGTATCCACTTCAAAGTTCATACAACACTTCAGTTTTCCACACTGCCCGGCTAATTTTTGTGGATTCATCGAAATATCTTGAAGGCGCGCTGCATTGGTAGATACGGAATTGAAATTTGTCATCCAGCCCGAGCAACATAATTCGCGACCGCAAGAGCCAATACCACCAATACGACCAGCTTCTTGTCGAGCTCCTATTTGCTTCATTTCTATGCGAATACGAAATGTTTCGGCAAATACTTTAATTAGCTGACGAAAATCTACGCGTTCGTCGGCTATATAATAAAAGATAGCTTTGTTGCCATCTCCCTGAAATTCAACGTCACCAATTTTCATGTTTAATTTCAAATTATCTGCTATCTGCCGCGCTTTAATCATGGTTTCTTGTTCGCGAGCCTTAGATTCATTGAATTTTTCAATATCACCCTCTTTCGCTTTGCGATAAACCCTCTTCACTTCATACTGGTCTGGCTTTATGTTGTTCTTATTCATTTGCATAAGCACTAAGCGACCCATTAAAGTAACCTCTCCAATATCATGTCCAGGCGAAGACTCTACTGCCACCATATCTCCTTTGTTAAGGTCTATCTTTGTACTATTTAAGAAGTATCCCTTGCGTGTATTTTTAAATTGAACCTCTACAAAATCAGTTTCGTGCATTGTTTCAGGCAAATCGCTAAGCCAATCGTAAACGGCTAATTTTTTATTGGTGCGACAGCCACAGCCCCCGCTTCCGCTTGTTTTGCAGCAACCGCCGCTATTTGAACTTATATCCATTGTTTTGTTTTAAATGTTGAAAAATAAAAAAAATAAAATTGAAAAATAAAAAGCTTTGTAAACTCTTTACCTTTTTAATAACATAATGATTTTGAGCACTAAGTCGAAAAAAACCATCTTCGCATTCACGTTTTGCTCAATATGTCTTTCGGCTAATGCAAATTCGTTCATAATATCTTCTACGTTTCGTTCGTTGATGAACGGTGAAAATTTCTTGGAAAAATCAGCTTCATAACTTGTGAAATAATTCAAATCGGGCTGCTTCAAATTCATAATAAAATTTTCACGTGTTAAATGTTGTGCATATATCAGAAATCTTTTTTGACGCTCACGCCCAACAGTAGCGGCTGCCATATCCTCCGACCACTTTTTGAGCGTTTTAAGCGATGCGTGATCCTTTCGGTTTCCAACCTGCCACGCCAAGCGCATAATCAATACAAATCTTTCAAAGTTTTGCTTATTTTCATCATCTTCGTCCAATATAGCAAGCGCATTCAGATAACTACCGTTGGCAATGCGCGAAAGGCTAACCGCTTCATGTTGCGAAATTTCTTTATCACTGTTGTGCAACATGGCTACTGCAATGTCGTCATCTTTTAGCTTTGGAATAATTATTTGCTGCGTGCGAGAAAGAATGGTTGTTAAAAGTTCATCTGGCGCATTTGAAACTAAGAAAAAAACCGTTTTTGCCGGCGGCTCTTCTAATATCTTCAATAATTTATTAGCACACTGATTATTCATTTTTTCTGGTAACCAAATAATCATCACTTTGTATTCCGACTCATAAGTTTTTAAACTTAATTTCCGAATAATTTCTTGACTCTCATTGGCATATATCATTCCTTGTTTTGCATCTCCCGATATAGTTGCGTACCAATCGTTCATACTAAAATAAGGGCTTTCAATCACTTTTGCCCTAAATTCAGCTAAATAATCATCACAAATAACGGATTTTGTACTGGCAGGCTTAATAATTGGAAACACAAAATGCAAATCAGGATGAGCTAATTTCTGGTATTTAACGCAGGATGGACAAACGCCACAAGAATCATTCTCTTGCTTATTCTCGCAGCAGATATATTGTGCGCAAGCAATGGCTAATGCAAGCTTCCCTATGCCTTCAGGTCCGCGCAACAACTGTGCATGAGGTATGCGTTGCTCACGTACTGACCGAACAAAACGCTCCTTTATTTCTTGTTGTCCAATTATATCTGAAAATAGCATAGATGCATTACTCCTAATTTGATACGGAATGCAAATATATAAAAAAATGAAGACAGTAGGAAATTTAAAGCAAAAGTTCATAAATATGCAGAATTTTACTAACTTTGTATATCGAATTTCGATATTTTTTAAGCTTATATCAACAATTAAAAGTAATTTATAATGAAGAACGTAAAAGTCTTTTTTTTCTTGCTACTTTTTACAAATGTAGCTCTTGCCGATGAAGGTATGTGGATGCTCCCTTATATTGAAAAACTTAACATTCAGAAAATGAATGGTATGGGATGTACTTTGAGTGCCGAAGATATTTATAGTGATAAAAACGTTAGTCTTAAAGACGCTGTTATTGTTTTTGGAAATGGCTGCACTGGCGTTGTCGTTTCTAATCAAGGTTTGGTTTTTACCAATCATCATTGTGGCTTTAATGCAATCCAACAACACAGCACCGTAGAGCACAATTACCTGAATAATGGTTTCACAGCACTGAGATTAGAAGACGAAATTCCTTCGCCAGGGCTTACAGTTAAATTTTTAGTAAGCATTACCGATGTTACCGAAAAGGTCATATCCCAATTACCTGACAGTTTGATGGGCGAAAAACGCAAATCAAAGCAAGACTCTTTATTGAGAGCACTCAACAAGGAGTTTAAAACTGACAGTCTTTACACCGTTCAAACCAAATCATTTTATGCGGGCAACGAATTTTATGTCTTCGTATATCAAGAGTTTCAAGATGTTCGTTTTGCTTATGCACCGCCTTCATCTATTGGTAAATTTGGTGGAGATACCGACAATTGGATGTGGCCACGCCATACGGGCGACTTCTCTGTTTTCAGGGTCTATAGTGATAAAAACGGCAAACCAGCTCCTTATTCCAAAGAGAATATCCCTTATTCTCCCAAAAAATTTGTACCAATTTCTAACAAAGGTTACGAAACAGGAGATTTTGCAATGATAATGGGAAACCCTGGCACAACAACGCGTTATTTGTCATCGTGGGGAATAATCAATCGGGTAAACAATAGCAATCAGGCACGTATTGATGTGCGTGGTGCCAAGCAGGATGTGTGGAAAACGTATATGCGAAGCGACGAAGCCATCAAAATTGCTTATGCCAGCAAGTATGCACGTAGCTCAAACTATTGGAAAAACAGCATAGGCATGAATACCGCAGTAGCAAAGTTAGCTATCGTGCAACGGAAAAAAGACACCGAAGCCACTTTCAGTAATTGGGTAAATAAGACTGACAAACGCAGATTAAAATATAGCAAAGTATTAGCTGACCTCGAAAAAGGTTATACGCTCATAAAACCATATAGTCATGCGTTGAATTATCTTCGTGAATCGCTACAAGGTGGAGCAGAAATGCCACGTATTGCCTCTCAACTATCCAAACTTATGGAAAACAAAATTTCGAATGACTCCATTCTAAAATCGGCAAAAAAATGGTACAAAGATTACTATCAGCAAGTGGATGAGGTTTCTTTTAATGCCATGCTTCAAACCTATCAAAAGTATGTTGAACCACAATATCAGCCAGGCTTATTTACTATTATTTCAAAAAAATACCGAGGAAATACTGAAAAATATACACGCTCTATCTATTCCAAATCCGTCTTCTCAAGTTTTGAAAAGTTCCAGAAAGCCATACAACAGGGGGCAAAAAACCTAATTAATGACCCTGCAGTGATGTATTGGCGTGAATTAAACTTATTTTCGGGAAGTTTACAAAAAGGTGATTATGAAAAAGGTGTAGCTTTGATTGAAAATGCAGAGCGTCTTTTTCAAGCAGGTTACAAGGAAATTTATAGCCAAAAAGGTATAAGCAGCTACCCAGATGCCAACTTTACAATGCGTATGACCTATGGCAAAATTGAAGGATACCAGCCAGCCGATGCCGTGAGCTACAAGTATTATACGAGCACGCAGGGCGTGTTGGAAAAAGAAAAAGCAGGCGATGAGGAGTTTGATGTTCCCGAAAAACTGAAATCAAGTATCGAAAAATCGAATTACGGTGCTTATATCGACTCAAAAACAGGTAACATGCATGTAGCTTTTTTAAGCACAAACGATATTACTGGTGGAAACTCTGGAAGTCCCATATTTAATGCCAAAGGAGAACTTTTGGGATTAGCTTTTGACGGTAATTGGGAAGCCATGAGTGGCGATATCGTTTTTGAACCAGATTTGCAACGAACAATAAATGTTGATGTACGCTATATTTTATTTGTCATGGATAAAGTGGGTGGTGCAACTAGATTAATAGAGGAATTGAAAATAAACTAATTGAATGAATATGCAAAAATTAAAAATTTTAGTGCTAATTTTCATATTCGTTTTTTTGGCAAGTCTTTATCAAGGAGCTGTACTTCCCTCCCTTCAGGGAGTTGAGTACGGCCTTGCTATTGCCGATTTGGAAAGTAACTCCAAGCAACAAATGCAACAATTTTTAATGATGGATGTAGAGCCCAATGATCCAAACTACATGGATACGAAGCAACTAAACCTAAAAAATGGTTTACCTATCATGATGCGTGCAACAAATGTGTCGGTCATTTTGAGTAGTTTGATTCAAAAACCAATTTGGTGGATGGTATTAAATTCTATCTACATGCTTTTAAGTTTAATTGTAATAGCGTTGGGAATCTGGATTCTTTTATTAGTTTTTAAAGTTTATCGTTCTTTACAATTTTCTATTGTTTTTGAACGTAGCAATATACATCGAATGAATCAAATTGGCACCATTGTGATATGTATTGGTTTGCTTGGAAGCCTTATTCAGACAATTAATATTGTAATGGCTAATTACTTAGTTAGTTTGGCTAACTACAAGTTTACATTCTCCAATGTCGTTGATTTTAACGCCATTATCATGGGGGTTGTTATACTGATAATGAGCGAAATAATGCGCATGGCAGTAGAAATGAAAGAAGAACAAGAGTTGACAATTTAAAACCCACGAACCATGCCCATTATCGTAAACTTAGATGCTATGATGGCTCGTAGAAAAATATCTCTAAATGAACTTTCTGAAAGAGTTGCCATTACGCCCGCAAACTTATCCATTTTAAAAACAGGAAAAGCAAAAGCCATTCGTTTTAGTACTCTAGAGGCTATCTGTAAAATTCTCCGTTGTCAGCCATCTGATATTTTAGAATACAAACCCTAACAAAAGAGATAACAACTATAAAAAAGCAAAATAATCTTAGATTATTTTGCTTTTTTAGTTATTACAAAAAAGAAGTATAAAAAACTATTGTTCCCAAATATCTTGCTCTAAATTCATTAACTCATATTCGATGCGCTGCTGTTCACGACGAATACTTACAGGATCGCTATAAGTTTGTAAAAGCATCTTATCAAACATATTGCTATCACCCAACAAGTAAGAATAATAGAGCCTCTGAGAGAAGTAATCATCAAATGTCATACGATTGTTTTCGTTTCCATTTGGAATAATTAATTGCTTAGCTAAATAAGGGCGTAGCTCGTCATACAAATACCAGCATACTAATGAGTTTTGAAAATAATTCCAAATTGCTTCACCTGATTTATTACTACTACCAAGCACATTCCTATTTGTAACGTTAGTTTCATTATAATTGTATATGGGGGCAATTGCAATGATTTTAGTGTACATCTTTGAATAATGTTTATTAAAAAATACAATTTCTTGTATTACATATTTTAGCTGTTTTGATGCATAATCGGCGTAAGCATAATCGCTAATTTTGGGTTTGTTTGTTACAGCATCTTTTTCAAATAATGGTGTCTTTCTAATGTTTGCATTTACTGAGTCCCAATCACAAATTACAAAGAAATCATTTAATTTATCCTTACAAATGGGAACTTTTGACCACGAAGGTTGAATATCAAATTCCTTTTTTTCATAAGGTTTAAGTGTATCATTCACAGTAGCCTCTAACATAACACGCAGCAGACTTTTATATTTTTCTGTTGGAGTGATAGGGAAATACAATTGACTGTTCTGCTTTTCACGCATATCAATTATACGATAAACGATACGAGACCAAACTATGTCGTCACGGCGATGATTGATAACAGCAATCGTGTCTGCTAAGGATTTCATCTCAGTTGTTTGTAGGGCGACACGTCCCGTTTTATCAAAGAAAGGTAAAACCTCCTCGTTCTTTTGAGCTGTCAGATAATTAGCAGCTAAGCTAAAAAACATTAGTCCGCAAATTAATTTTATTTTTTTCATAAGCTTTTTTAAATTTTATTTATGCTAAACGAATAATCATAGCGCCTAAATTTTGATTATAACCATCAGGTCCAACTGCTATTATATTACTAATTATTAAATTTCTTCCCTTTGTTAACTTAGATAAAAAGTTTCCATCTAACTTCGACCCCGATACATTTGACGTGGGTAAACCATCAACAATCATAGTAAACGAAACAATTCGGAAGTTTGCTTTTACTAATTCATCCTTACCATAACTTGCAATCATGGTTGCTGCACGTAACTCTGCTACCGACATAAGTCCACCCTGCGTTTGACTACCATTTTGACCAAGCAAATAAGCAGTCGGTTTTGGTAAGTGTTTTACTCTAAAAACACCTGAACCCATTGACATTTGTTTATTATCTATCTTGCCAAAAACACTTACTTTGACTTCATTATCAGAAGTTGGATTTATAATAAATTTACCAGGACTTCTACGTAAATAGTTAGCTCCAGTAACATTAATAGTTACATTTTCGGGAGCAATACCAGGAACAGAAATGCTAAATTTATTTTCAATTCCACGATATACTACATTTAAATCTTCATTGGAAATTGTTGCCGAAGGCTCGCTGACCATATAATCAGACTCAAATCTATACGAACGAATATTCCCGTCGTTACCAGGCAAGCGGATTTCTCCAGCGTATTTGGATGCACCTATCTTTCCAGCTACAAATTCGTACAATCCTTTACTTAGACGGCTACCATTTACATAATAATCGGGTGTAACAGTTGAATCGACGGCTGCCAAAACTATTTTAGCACTATACTTTTCGCCTCTGAATACTAATTTTGAGTTCGGAATAACTAAAGCTTCTATTTTGTTTACCCTAAAATCAGATGCATCTGTTTGGCTTTTCAAATATTGCACTATTTCAGCTTCAGCTGATTTTACATCGCTTTGATATTTTGTGAGCATGGTTACTACTGCTGACACAGGCATCATTTCAAACATGGATGACTCCCACGTTTTGTCGAATGCTATTTTTTTCGTGGAAAAAACTTTTTCGTAGAGTTCTTTTTTAGCCGGATTATTTGCAAATGCTTTCGATACAATGCTACTGTATTTATCAATTTTAGATTTTAGAATTTTAGCATTCCCTTTTTCAAAAGCGTAAATACCTGCTGCATCTAAATTATCACGTCCAGTAATGACTCTTGCTTTAGGGTCAGCTTTATCTTTATCTGCAATTTTCACAACTTCCACTTTGAATTTTTCTAAGTATTGAAATAATTCTTGCGACTCAGTTTTAATAGCATTGGCTTTATTTAGCCACTCTTGAGTTTTGGTTGGATTTTTTTTGTTTAAGTCTTCAAAATCAGCATATAGAGCGTCATTTCGTTTTTGGGACGATTCTATGGTCGTATGCAAACTGTTGTCAACTAAAGTAAATCCATTCAAAATATCGCTCGATACATTCAATGCTAACATGGCTGTTAGCACTAAATACATCATTCCAATCATTTTTTGCCGCGGTGTTTCCGTACAATTCTTAGCTCCACTCATACTTTGTTCGTGATATGTTTGAGATAAATAAACAGTTAGTTAAGTGCATTCAGCATATTGCCATAAACTTGGTTCAAATCTTTTACTTGTTTGGCTAATTTTTCTGTTCCTGATTTATATAAATCACTTTGTACTGAAGCAAATTCGGTTGAATTTTTTATTTTTGTCAATTCTGAATTTACAGCATTCAAATTTGTATCCACTGATCTCAATACATCGGCTTGTTTAATTAAGCTTTCAGACTGTGTTTGAATGTTACGTATTTGAATTTCGTAGATAGAATTAATGGATGACAAACTCTTATTAATTTCATCCACACGAGTAGCATATACTTTTGTGTTTTTTTCTACTGATTGCATACCATCTGAAATGTTTCTGTAAGCAAGTTCTAAGTTAGAAGATGCTGCATTGAGTATTTCCTGCGACCCAATAAATTTTCCGGTTGCAACACTTGCAGCATCAATGTTTTTAACCAATCCCTCGCTTGATTTTGCAACATTACCTATACTTGATAATTGCTGTGCTGTAGTGGAAAGATTTTTTATCCCTTCGGATAATTTTTTAACATCATCGTCATTCAAAGACGCTGAATAAGATAAAGTTGCTTTATTAGTAGAAGTATTCTGTTGGTTAGCAGCGCCTAAATTTAATTTGTGACCACTTTCAAAATCATATACCTTACCCCAATCATAGTCTTCGTGAGGCTTATCAAAGGCACCAATAGCAAAAAGAATAGCTTCCACGGTCATACCTATACCAAGCATAGCACCACCCCAGTCTTTATGCAAAATTTTTCCCATGGCACCAACTATAACTACAGACGCACCCAAACTGTAAAGTATTCCTACAATACGTTTTGTTACTGGTGCATTCCAAATTTGGTCGAATTTACTTTGTTCTGCTGACATATTTTTCTTAATTAATTTTATTTTAATGATTCTGCTTGTTAGTCTCCATTAAATGAACGAACGCATCGAAATCCAATGTATGGTCTACTTTCATATTGATATTCGTACGTACGAACTCCACATTGTAAATAGTATGCAATATCTTTCCATGAACCTCCTTTAACAACTTTACGTTTCAATACATTGGAGTCATCTTGCTTTGCACTGTACTGAAAGTTTGGATTCATATCAGCCACTAATGAATTTTCAAAATTTACATAGGCGGTGGAAGTCCATTCTGCCACATTTCCAGACATGTCGAACAAGCCATAATCGTTTGGCATAAATGAAGCAACTCTCATTGTCGTTGCGCCGGTATCATCTGTGTAGCTTCCGCGTGTTGGTTTGAAGTTTGCCAAATAACAACCCTTCGAATCACGCGTGTAGTTACCACCCCAAGGATAAAGGGCTACGCGTCTATTACCACGTGCGGCATATTCCCATTCCGTCTCAGTAGGTAATCGATAATCCTGACCACCCATTGGGTTTGAACTGTTAAATAATTGCGTTCTCCAATTACAAAAAGCCTGAGCTTGCTCCCAAGTAACACCCACTACAGGATAGTTAGCAAATCCAGCATGTGAAAAATACATGCGCATTTTAGGATCGTTGTAAGAATATTGAAAATCACGAATCCACATAACGGTATCGGGATAAATTTTAACAATTTTCATGGAAATCAAATCTTTTCGAGTAATAAGTGGTCGAATAATAGTCGAATCAATAATATAACCAAATTCGTTCACATAAGAAGTATCCACTCGTGCGGTGGCTCCTTTGGGATATGCACCCGTGTTCACATTCAATTTATTGGCAGGTAACGCAGCCTGATCATAATTAATCCATTCGTATTTGTAAGTAATCTTTCCAGGGTCAATCTGTGGTTTTGAGCCTAACTCATTCATATCCTTATAGTTCATCGATTTAACAATGCGTTGAAATGTCGTATCTTTTGAAGTCCATGGTAATTTAGCCCTCCAATTAAGTGGTAACTTTTTAAGTTGATCGGCAGAGAGCTGGTCAAAAGGATTGTTCTTGTCGTTGTAAGTTGTGTATTTTTGGCGTTCCTTGGCTTCTAAGGAGGGGTCTTCAATTATGTTTCTCATTAATATAGAATCGCGTGCCCAAACAACAAATTGTTTGTATTCGTCATTGGTAATTTCTGTTTCATCCATCCAAAAGGCATCGATAGTTACGTTAACCGATTTATCTTTTACTAAATTAAAAGGAGATTGATCATTGGCTCCCATCATAAACGAACCTCGTTTGATAAATACCATACCGAATGGATTTGCTTCAACAAATCCTTTTGTGAACATGCTTCTCTTAGATGTACCAACAAGCTCCCCAATTGGTTTTGCTGCAACAATAAATATTGCAACTATAATAAGTATTATCAGATTTTTTTTCATACTTCTTTTTACTATTTTATTTAAAAAATCAATGAATGCCTTAAAAATTATTATTATAGATATCGAATACTTTTATACTTTGAATTGGGCTTTGAAAACACATATTCAAAACTATATGCTAAAACAAATTCGTGCGAACCAAAATTGGTCGAAATAAGCTTATTGGTCGAAATATCAACTGAATAACCTATCGACAATCCTCCATTAATGTTAATGCCAGCTAAGAAAGCAACCGAACTAAATGGTCTAATTGTAAAACCACCCCAGTACTTATTGTCATATTCCAAAAGGGAAGTCAAGTCTATCTGCGTCGCTGCAAGATCTGACTTTACCAATATCGTAGGTTTAAACAGGTATTTATTATCCGAAAGAGTAAAAGAATAACCACTTGTTAAATACCACATACTTTTTTCATTAAAAATTGCATTAGTACCCCACTTTATAGTCGGCTGCGTCAGATGCATGTATGAAACTCCTACATACGCTTTCCCTGTGCTATACCATGCACCCATATTTAAATCAAAACCCATTCCAGACACTTTGTTAGTGGGTATTTCATTATCAGATGCTATAGTGTGATATTCTCCTAAGGTTATCTTCTGATTAGCTACGCTATCACCCGAAAAACCTATGTTTACAAATCCAGCATCAAAACCGATGCTTAAACTTCCAGCTCCTACCTTAAATTTGTTGGCGAATTGAAGATTGAAAGTCTGGTTTGAAAACCAACCTATTTTATCATCGATAAATTTCACACCAATGCCTTGTTTTTTACCACCAATGCTTAGTGGACTATTTATACTAAAAACTGTTGTATTGCCGCCACCAGGCATATTTACCATATTTATTCTATGATGTCCTATCACTTCAATCATTTCACTTTCGCCTGCCGCTGCTGGATTAAAAGTATTATTATGAAACATGTATTGTGTTAGCTGCGCATCAAATTGAGCAAAAACTGAAAGACTCAACAGTAAAAATAAGCCAACAAATACTTTTTTCATGAATTTTCAGAATACAATTTAGCTATAATTTAATCGAAAAAAGGTCTTTAAACCTCTATCATTTAACTTTAAATTTGCTGAAAAATTGCATTTTCAGATTAATTTTTAAAAATTTGAGTGTTATTCACTAAATATGACTATCAATAATCATTTATTAATACTCATCTTCGTTAAAAAAGAAGTCCTCTTTACTTGGGTAGTCAGGCCAAATATCTTCTATTGTTTCGTAAATTTCGCCCTCATCTTCTATCTCCTGTAAGTTTTCAATTACTTCAAGGGGTGCTCCTGATCGCATTGCATAATCTATCAATTCATCTTTGGTAGCAGGCCAAGGAGCATCCTCTATTTTCGAAGCCAATTCCAATGTCCAATACATAGTAAACCTTAAATTTTAAAATTAATAATTTGCTTTAATTTCGATGCAAAAATAGAATTTTTTTTTATTTATTCTCTACTTTCCAAAAAATTTCTTTTCCACCTTGCTTTAATGTTGCATGACGCGACAATGTGAAAAAATAATCGGAGAGCCGATTTGTGTATATAAGTATATTATTATCAATACATTGTGTTTTATTTATTTCTAATATTCTTCTTTCGGCACGTCTCGATATAGTTCGACAAACATGTGAAAAACTTCCTTCCATTGAACCTCCGGGTAGAATAAAAGCAGTTAATTCGGGCAATTTTGAGGTTATTCTATCAATTTCCGATTCTAAAAGTTGAATATCCTGAACTGTGATGAGGGCATAATTACCTATTTTTGCTTTGGCAACATCAGTTGCTAAGTAAGAACCAATAACAAAAAGACGGTGCTGAATTTGCTCTAAAGTGTCTTTTTCGCTTTCCATAATTGGCTGCGACGCTAATAATCCTACAAACGAATTTAGCTCATCTATGGTGCCGTAAGCCTCTATACGTGTATCTGTTTTTGATACACGAGTGCCTCCTATTAATCCTGTTTCGCCGTGATCACCTGTCTTGGTATATATTTTCATTTTTTTAACGTATGCTATAGGTGCATTTTATAATTTATTTTTTGTAAAGTAGGCTTAAAAAAAACAATTCCCATCCAAAATAAATCAATGGTTGCTGTTACTGATTCATGTTTTTTTATAGTTTTCCAAGCATATTCCATGTCCTTTGACCAATAAATATCGTCAAAAACAACAACGGCATTTTGGCTCAACGCTGGCATTAATTTTTCAAAATACTGTATGGTAGCAACTGCTGTATGATTCGCATCGATAAAAACGAAATCAATAGATGAAAGTTTTTCAATTGCCTGAACTAAAGTTTGATTGATATTGCCTGTTAAAATTTTTACATTTTCTAAATGAAGTGTTTCGAACGTTTCTTGAGCAATTTTTGCCGATTGCTCACAACCCTCCAATGTTATGCACTCATTTTTATTACTATTTGAAGCTATGTAAGCAGTTGAAATGCCAAAAGATGTACCTAACTCCAATATTTTAGATAATGATAAATGCTGTATCAATCGAAATAATACTTGCCCACACTGGGGACGAATAGCCGATTTAGTTGCAATATCATTAATTCGTCTTTGAACTTTTTTACCCGTACCAAAATCTCTAACCATTATATAGCAGGAATTGTTCGCCAAAAATGTTCGTCGTTGCTCAATTTTTTTGAAAATATAATAAGCATTTTTATCATAAATAACATGTTGCGTGAAATTATACAAAAAAGGTGAATGAATGCCAAACCCTTTGGTATGTCGCGCTGAAACTATGTGTTTGCCGTATTTGCAAATTAATCGCATCAAGTTCGCACCATATATCATGTTGTTTTTCACAGCCGATGTTTATTTATTTATATTCAGTATTTTAAAATAAAGTGCTTGATCGGTTAAGTTTCTAATTGCCAGTTTCAAATCGTTATCTTTCCGCAGCGAAAACTCAACTTGTCCTTTCTGAAAATAATAGCGTTTCATCAATTCCAAACTTAGCAGTTCACTAACATCTGCTTTATTATCCAGAATATTACGCTGAACGTCTGGCTTAATTTTAATCTCCAAATTTTTGAGAGCTTCAGCAGCATATTTATCAATGCCTTCCGAACGAGCTAAATCGAGAAATTCGGCATACATTTTTTCAGATTCTGATTTATAAGTAAATTTTTTTTCTGTTAAAAATTTAACGAAATCATCAAAGTCCTCGTTACTCAATTCAAATTCGGATGGTTTAGCAATAGTGGGGTGCGTGGCAACAAATTTATTAGCATATTCAAAATATAAATTTTGAGCAAAAATATAGTAGGCTATGTTTAATTTACGGTTATCGGCGGTCAAGGAATCAGGAATGATACCACCACCATCGCGTACAGTCCGACCGTGAAGCGTTTTGAATTCGGTAGTCAAGCTATCAGGTACCCTTCCAACGCTCCCATCCTCGTTGCGATGAGCATAATCTATCGCCTGAATACAACGACCGCTGGGAATATAATACTTAGCTGTTGTAACCTTTAAATTGCCACCATAGCCTATGGGACGAATGTTTTGCACCAAACCTTTTCCAAAGGTTTTTTCACCAATAATAATTCCGCGGTCTAAGTCCTGCATTGCTCCAGCTACTATCTCGGACGCAGAGGCTGACGATCTGTTTACCAACACGGCAATTCGTAAATCGGTAAAAACAGGCTCGGTAGGAGTCTTGTACGTTCGATTGGTAAATTCGCTTTTACCTTTGGTTTGAACTACATCGCTGCCTTTAGGCACGAAAAAACCTAAAATTTTCACAGCCTCATCAATCAATCCACCGCCATTGTTGCGAATGTCGATTACGAGTGATTCGATGTGCTGATTTTTTACTAAATTGTTTATGGCAGTTTTCATTTCGGTTGCTGATTTATCTGTGAAATCAGACAATTGTACGTAGCCAACTTTATCGGCAACCAAGGCAGTATATACCACCGGATTAACTTGAATTTTTTCGCGTAAAAATTCTTTTTCAATAATTTTTGTTATGCCAACACGTTTCAATTTAAGTTTTACGAGCGTGTTTGGCGTTCCTTTCAGTAAGTTGCTAACCTGGCTTACTGTGAGGTTCGCTGTGCTTTTTTTATTGATTTCCAAGAGTATATCGCCAGCACGAACATCGTTGCGTTGAGCCGGCATTCCTTCGTAAGGTTCGGAGATGTACAAGTCCTTGCCACTTTTTGTAATCAATGCGCCGATGCCCCCATATTCACCCGTAGTCATGAATTTAAGATTATCTGTTTCTTTTTCGGGTATATAAACCGTGTAAGGGTCTAAGCGTGAAACCATTTCGTTGATAGCCGTAGCTGTCATCTTGTCGTAATTAAGCGTATCCACATAAAAAGCATCTAATTCGCGAAATACGGAATTGAAAATAGATAAATTTTTGCTTATACGAAATGTGCGGGTATCTGTCCCTTTCGATTCTGCTTGTAGGTTTAAAGTCAGAAAACAAAAAAAGAGTACGAATGCATTAGCTTTTTGCATGTGTTTTTTAAGTTGCTAATTTTTTAATTTATGTGTTTTAGCCCATTCCATGACATTAGCTGGTGGACGTTTATTTTCTAATTCGTTTTTCATAAAATCCATATAGGGAGCCACATGTGCGTAGAACATTTTCCAACCGGCACAAAGATAATTTAAGCCTGGTTCGCCATCTTTGGTGCGAGCAAAACGATTTTTTGGACATTCGCCATTGCAGGCAAATAAAAACTCACATTCACGGCATTGGCGAGGCAATTTGTCGTGCTTATCGGTTCCAAATTTTAATTGTCGCTCGCTGTACATCATGGAAGCTAAAGAATCGGTATTGATGTTGCCTAATTTATATTCGGGAAATACAAAATGATCGCAGGAATATACATCGCCGTTAAACTCCATCACGCCGGCATGTCCACAGTGGCGGGCTAAGGTACAAACTCCGGGCTGCTCTCCTAACCAATTGGCTAAAGTGGAGTCAAACATTTGAATGTAAAATTTACCCACATCCTCCTTTATCCATTCGTCGAACAGACGACACAAAAATTTTCCCCATTGCAAGGGAGATACCGAGAAGTCGGCTAATTCAGCTTCTTCATCTGGTGGCGTTAATTTCAATCCATTATCTTGGATATTAATCCGTTCAACGATGGGAGCAAACTGAATATAACGACAATCAATGCTTTTAAAAAAGTTGTAAAACTCAACAGGGTAGTCGCCATTAAAATCGTTCACTACTGCCATAGCATTAAATTCTACACCGTGTTTTTTTAAAAGGTCAATTCCTTTCATAACTTTCACAAAAGTGGGCAATCCTCCTTTGTTTCGGCGATATTCGTCGTGAAATTCCTGTGGACCATCAATAGAAATGCCTATAAGAAAATTATTCTCTTTAAAAAATTCGCACCAAGCATCGGTGAGCAGTGTACCATTTGTTTGAAGCACATTGTCTATTTGACGACCAGCTCCATATTTTTTTTGAAATTCCAATGCTTTTTTATAAAAACTTATTGGCTTGAGCAGTGCCTCGCCACCATGCCAAGTAAATAATATTTGTGGCTGCGTTTGCGAATTAATATATTCTTCGGTGAATTTTTCCAAGAGCGTTTCGCTCATCATCTGACTTTTAGCTGATGGATAAAGATGCTCTTTTTCAAGATAATAACAGTATTCGCAGTTTAAATTGCATGCCGAGCCAACCGATTTCAGCATGACATACATGGGCTTTGCGAAAGGAGCAAAAGTATGATTCATATAATGTTGTATTAGCAGTAAGAGTAATTTAAAATAATTTACTTATGAAAAAAGTACAAATATAGATGATTAAACAACAGCTTGTTCTGTAAATTAGCTCAAAAAACTATAATAAAAAGTACTTTCCAGCAAGGTTATTAATGAAAAGCTTTGATAAAATAATCGCCTATTTTGCTTTTAACTTCTTGCATATCAATTGCTTGATTTAACTCTTTTTGCATGGATGTAACGCCCTTATCCATAAAGCCACAAGGATTGATATGCCCAAAATACGATAAATCGGTATTCACATTGAGCGCAAAACCATGCATTGTTACATAGCGAGAGCTTCGAACACCAATAGCGCAAATTTTTCGGCAGAGGGGTTCCCCTACATCCAACCACACTCCGGTGGCGCCTTCCAGTCGTGTACTCGCAATGCCATAGTCGGCAATGGTTTGAATGACAGCATCCTCCATTAAATAGATGTACTGCTTAAGCCCAAGGTTGAAGTTTGCCAAATCGAAAATGGGATAACCTACAACTTGACCTGGTCCGTGATAGGTAATATCGCCACCGCGATTGCTCCGTACAAACTGTGCATCGTGTGCTTGTAACTGTATGTAATTCAGTAGCATATTGTGTGCATCGCCACTTTTACCTAAGGTATAAACGTGAGGGTGTTCGCAAAAAATCAGATAATTTGATGTTTTGTTTCCCTGCATTTTTTTCTCAATGGTTTGGCTGAACAGCATTTCTTGTTTGTCCCAAGCTTGCTGGTAATCTATCAGTCCCCAATCACAAATTTCTATCATTTTTGTAAAGCGTTAGTTGTAATTTTTAATGATTGATGTAAGAATTAAACACGAAGGCACGAAGACACAAAATTAATTCAAAAACATTCATTCCAGAATTAACATTATTTAATATACAAAGTATAAAACATAAATGTTTTATTTAAAGAGCATTATCTAATACACTCATAAAAAAATACTTGGATTTTTAACTCCGTGTCTTCAGTAACGGGTAAATACTATAGGTATAATAATCCGTGACTTCGCAACTTTGTATTTAAACTTAATTTGTTGTATTTGAATGATATAAATACGTATTACAATTAAACTCTTTTCTTTATCTCCGTTAAATAAAATTGTTAGAAAGCTATTTTTATACAAATTATTTTCTTCACGCTTAGAAGCGAACTTGTTTTATCTTACCCATTAGGCTGATAATTTTTGCTTGCCTTCGCAACAGGTAGCCCGATGGATTATTTATCCGAAATTTTCGGGGGTTAGGAAGGCTTGCAGCTATCAAAGCAGCTTGCCCTTTGGTGAGTTTCGCTGCCGACTTTCCAAAAAACTTTTGCGAGGCTGCCTCCACACCATATACACCATTACCAGTTTCTATCACATTCAAATACACTTCCATAATACGTTCTTTCGTCCAAAAAAGTTCAATCAACACAGTAAAATAGGCTTCTAAACCTTTGCGAATATACGAACGATGTGGCCATAGAAAAACATTTTTTGCCGTTTGCTGAGATATGGTACTTCCACCGCGAATACGCTTCCCTTTTTGATTGTGCTGAATAGCTTTTTCGATGGCAGTAAATGAAAAGCCATGATGGCTCATGAATAAATTATCCTCCGAGGCTACAACAGCTTGCGGCATGTTGGTTGAAATATCAGTAATCGACACCCAGGTCTTTTCGTTGGTGGGTAGATGCTTGTCGAACATAGCTTCTACACTACGAATGACCATAAGCGGCGTTATTAAAATAGGAATGAAACGAGCCAGAATAACCCAACTTGTGCTAATGGCAAAAAATAAAATAAGAAAATTCCGAAAGTATATCCAAAGTGTGCTGAACCAGCTATTTAATTTTGTTTTTTTTGCCATAGTGATTACCCAATTAAATCGTTGATGGCAAGTTTGGCAGTAGGATATTGAAACTGAAAGCCATTATTGACAAGCTTTTCGGGAATAAAATTGACGGGATTCAAAATTAAACCTGCATCGGTATTTATAAAGCGCGCTGCTATTTTAATGGCAAAAGCGGGTGCGGGTATTCCAATAAGCATACCACAACATTGCTGCATGGTGTGCATAAAAGCCTGATTGCTTAGAGGTTCAGGCGAGGTGCAATTCACTATGCCGGCAATATCTTTGTGCTCGATGCAATAAGTAATAATTCGAAAATAATCTTCAATATGTATCCACGAAAAACTTTGAGTTCCAGCACCTGCTTTGCCGCCCAATCCAAATTTTGTGAGCAGCTGCAAAGGGCGAAATGCACCACCATTTTTGCCCAAAACCACCGAAGTGCGTAGGGCTATTTGCCGCGTGCCGATTGGGGTTGAGCTAAAAAAGGCATGCTCCCATTTTCGAACAACTTCACCGAGAAAACCAGATGATTCCTGATACGTAGTTTCAGTGGCTTGTTGGTTGTTGGCAGCATCGTAAATGGCAGAAGCACTTGCGTTTATCCAAATTTCAGGCTTTTTTTTTGCTGCCTGCATAGCCTCACCCAAGCGTAGTGTCGTTTCCAAGCGCGATTTGAGTATTTGTGCTTTGTTTTCAGGAGTGTGGCGGCAATTAATGCTTCTTCCTGCCATATTAAGAAGAACATCCGTATGTTCGAGAGCCTTAGCAATTTCGTTCGTTTGCCAAGGGATATTCCCTGCCGAACGGGATATAATTTTCACTTCGTGACCACTATCCTGTAAGCGCGATGTTAGGTAAGAACCAATAAAACCAGTGCCACCGGCAATTAAAATTTTCATAACTTAAACCAATTTAGCGTATTCTTTTTCAGAGAACAAATTTAATGGAAAAATTGAAATAAAAAAAAACTCCACTGAATTTATTTACAGTGGAGTTTTTTTTAATACCTATAATAATAACTTTTAGCTTGCTAATTTATTCGTATGCACCCATCATAAGCATATTTATTTCGCGTTCATTAAGGAAACGATATTTGCCACGAGCCAAATTTTTCTTGGTTAAACCGGCAAAGTAAACACGATCCAAGCGAATAACTTTGTAGCCCAATTTTTCGAAAATTCGGCGAACAACACGGTTTTGACCAGAATGAATTTGGATGCCTACTTGTTTTAAATCGTCATCTTTTACAAATTCTAATGTATCGGCAGCAATAACGCCATCATCGAGTGTTACTCCTGATAGTATTTGTTCGAAGTCAGCTACTTCGAGCGGTTTATCTAAGGCACAATGGTAAATTTTCTTTTTGTCGTACTTTGGATGTGTCAGGCGTGATGCTAAATCGCCGTCATTGGTCAATAATATCACACCGGTAGTGTTTCGGTCTAACCTGCCTACAGGATAAATGCGCTCACTACAAGCATTTTTCACCAAATCAATCACCGTCAATCTTTCGTGTGTATCTTCTACGGTCGTAACGCAATCTTTGGGTTTATTGAGAAGGAGATACACCTTTTTCTCCGAACGAACTTGTTGGTTGTGAAAAAGTACGTTGTCGGTATGCATTACTTTTGTTCCTAATTCGGTAACCGGAACGCCGTTGACCGAAATAACACCAGCCTGAATAAATTCATCGGCTTCGCGACGTGAACAAATCCCTGCATTAGCCAAAAACTTATTCAAACGAACTGGTTTCGTTAAATCCACATAACTTTTGCGAAATTCAACCTGCTTTTTAGCACTGTATTTGGCATTCGGATCGTAGTTCCCATCGTTCTTACGCATAGGTTTACGAAATTTGGTACTCGTTCTGTTTTCATCAAAACGGTATTCTACAAATTCAGTCAGCTGACCGTCGCCACTTTTGTTGAGAGTTGGTTTGTTGAAATCTCCGTTCGTACTATTACCATTGCCTACTGTGCGTGGTTTAAAACGGGGTCTGCCACTACCCTCGCCTCCATTCGGACGTTTTTCGAGAATAGGTTTGCGTTCGCCATAGCTTGAGTTTCCTCTGTTTTCGTAAGGCTTACGTTCGCCGTAGCTTGAGTTTCCTCTGTTTTCGTAGGGTTTACGTTCGCCATAGCTTGAGTTTCCTCTGTTTTCGTAGGGTTTACGTTCGCCGTAGCTTGAGTTTCCTCTGTTTTCGTAGGGTTTACGTTCGCCATAGCTTGAGTTTCCTCTGTTTTCGTAGGGTTTACGGTCGCCATAGCTTGAGTTTCCTCTGTTTTCGTAAGGTTTACGTTCGCCATAGCTTGAGTTGCCGTTAATCTCAAATTTTCTTTTGTTGCCATTTTCAGCAGAGCTTGGGCGGCTTTCATAAGGTTTTTTGTCTTCAGTGTTCGGACGACTACTGCTGTAAGTGTTTGGGGATTTTGAAGCGCCTCTTGTACCTTTTAAAATTGATTTAACATCGCGCTTCTCATAAGGTTTACCATCACGGCTGGCGGGTTTTCCCTGCCATTTTTCATTACTATTCATTGTAAATTTTTAATTAAAAATATTAGGGCGCAAATTTCGTGAAAAATACTGGATAATCAACTATCAAGTTGCAGAATACATGCTAAATAACATTAATTACGAGGATAATTAAAAAAACACCCTGCGATGTTTGCCATTTTAGGGAAAATAACTATCTTTGCACCGCTTTAGAAAAAAGCATTTTGGCGGGATAGCTCAGTTGGTTAGAGCGTCGGATTCATAACCCGGAGGTCACGAGTTCAACTCTCGTTCCCGCTACTTAATTTAAAAATACTTCGTTACCCTCAAGTTGGTTAACGAAGTTTTTTTGTTACTAACGTTTTTTATTTACCTTTGTGCTCTCAAAAAAAAAATAGAATCTTATGTTTGAATCTCTAAGCGAAAGGCTCGAAAGGTCGTTTAAAATCCTCAAAGGTGAAGGTAAAATTACCGAGATTAACGTTGCCGAGACATTAAAAGATGTGCGCAAGGCATTGTTGGATGCCGATGTTAATTATAAAATTGCTAAAACGTTTACCGATACTGTTAAAGACAAAGCCATTGGTCAAAATGTGCTCACATCGTTGAAGCCTAATCAGTTAATGGTCAAGATTGTACACGATGAATTAGCAGAGTTGATGGGTGGGCAAAGTGTGGATATTAATCTGAAAGGGAATCCGTCCATAATATTAATGTCTGGTTTGCAAGGTTCTGGTAAAACAACATTCTCGGGCAAATTAGCCAATTTGCTCAAAACAAAACGCAATAAATACCCGCTATTGGTGGCTTGCGATGTGTATCGCCCTGCGGCTATTGAGCAGTTGAAAGTACTTGGCGAACAAATTGGAGTTCCTGTTTACAGTGATTTAGATAGTAAAAATCCCGTTGCCATTGCTGAGGCTGCTGTGAAATATGCCAAATCGCACGGGCATGATGTGGTTATTGTGGATACAGCAGGACGTTTGGCGGTGGACGAAATGATGATGACCGAAATTGCTGCTGTCAAAAAAGCCATTCTACCACAAGAAATTTTATTTGTGGTGGATGCCATGACGGGGCAAGATGCTGTAAACACTGCCAAAGAATTTAATGACCGCTTAGATTTTGATGGCGTTATTCTTACCAAGTTAGATGGTGATACGCGTGGTGGTGCAGCCTTGTCGATACGTTCGGTGGTAACCAAGCCTATCAAATTTGTTGGTACCGGTGAAAAGATGGATGCATTGGATGTGTTCTATCCCGAACGCATGGCCGATCGAATTTTGGGCATGGGTGACATTGTTTCGTTGGTGGAACGTGCGCAGGAGCAGTATGATGAAGAGGAAGCACGCCGGCTGACAAAAAAAATTGCCAAAAATCAGTTCGACTTTGATGATTTTCTTTCACAGATTGCTCAAATAAAAAAAATGGGTAATATCAAAGAACTGGCAGCGATGATTCCGGGTATGGGAAAAGCATTGAAAGATGTAGATGTCGATGACAATGCCTTCAAAGGTATTGAGGCTATCATTCATTCCATGACACCCAAGGAGCGCGCCAATCCTTCCTTACTCAATGGCAGTCGTAAAAATAGAATTGCTTCGGGAAGCGGCACTACTATTGTAGAAGTGAACCGATTGCTCAAACAGTTCGAGCAAACCAGTAAAATGATGCGAATGGCTACTATGCAAAATGGAAAATTAAAGGTGGGTAAGAAAAGGTAATGTGTTAAGAAGTAAATTTAGATTGGGATAAAATATCATTACAAAACATGTATAAAATAATTGATGGGAAAGCCATTTCGGAGCAAGTGAAAACTGAAATAGCGGCAGAGGTAAAAGCAATGGTAGCAGCAGGAAAACGAGCGCCACATTTAGCCGTAATTATTGTCGGACATGATGGTGGAAGCGAAACCTATGTGGCTCACAAGGTCAAATCGTGTGAGCAGGTGGGTTTCAAATCTAGCAAATTGGCTTTCGAGGCTGATATCACGGAGGATGCTTTGTTGCATGAAATTGACAAGTTAAACAAAGACCCTGAATTAGATGGTTTTATTGTGCAACTGCCTATACCGAAGCATATTTCGGAACAAAAAGTGATTGAAGCTATCGACTTTCGCAAAGATGTGGATGGTTTTCATCCGGTTAATGTAGGACGCATGTCTATCGGTTTACCTTGTTATGTCTCAGCAACACCATCGGGTATTTTAGAACTGTTGAAGCGTTATAATATACCTACCGCTGGCAAAAATTGCGTGGTAATAGGAAGAAGCAATATTGTTGGCAAACCGGTTGCCTCACTCATGATGCAAAAAGGATATCCCGGCGATGCCACTGTAACTGTTTGTCACAGTAGGTCTCATAATTTGAAAGAAATTTGCCTCGCAGCCGATATCATTATTGCAGCCTTAGGTAAGCCAGAGTTTCTCACTGCCGATATGGTGAAAGAGGGTGCAACGATTATTGACGTGGGAACAACACGCGTGCCGACGTCCGATACAAAATCGGGATATAGACTGTGTGGCGATGTGAAATTTGACGAGGTAGCTCCTAAATGTGCTTATATTACTCCTGTTCCGGGCGGAGTTGGTCCGATGACCATTGTGTCGTTACTCAAAAATACCTTGCTTGCAGCCAAAGGCGAAATATATTAATCAAGCACAAAATCACGTAGCATTTACAGCAAGAATTATATATTTTTCAGTAAATAGCTACGAATTAAATCAGAAATACATTGGCTTTATTTTACGTTCCATCTGTTGCCACTTCAAGCTTTCTGCCCGAAGATGAATCTTATCATGCTGTGAAAGTGCTTCGCTTACAAAGTGGCGATAGCATTGACTTGGTGGATGGTGTTGGCGGGTTTTTTAAAGCCATTATCACTACTGCACACCACAAACGCTGCGGGTTTGAAATTCAGGAAAATATTCCCAATGTTGGCAAGCACAACTACAAGCTTCATATTGCCATGGCACCCACCAAAAATATGGACAGATTAGAGTGGTTCGTAGAAAAAGCTACCGAAATAGGTATTGATGAAATTACGCCTATTATTTGTCATAATTCCGAACGTAAAGTGCTTAAAAATGAGCGGCTTGAAAAAATTGTAATTGCTGCATCCAAGCAATCTTTTAAGGCTAAATTTCCACTTATCAATCCAGCTTGTAGTTTCGTAGAGTTTGTTGAAAAATCGAACGCCTCACAAAAATTTATTGCTCACTGCTACGATGAGGATAAAAAATTGTTACACAAAGAACTTGGAGTTTGCAAGGATGTGTTGGTGCTCATTGGACCCGAAGGCGATTTCTCCCCCTATGAAGTACAAAAGGCGATTGAACAAAAATTCATACCTGTTTCTCTTGGCGAAAGTCGTCTGCGTACCGAAACAGCAGGCATTGCAGCTTGCTGTATAGTTGCTTTTCAGTGAATATTTTCCAAATCGTAGGGCGTTTCCTGATATACAAAGTAATTTAACCAATTGGTAAATAGTAGGTTTGCATGACTCCGCCAGCGCACCAATGGTTCGTTCGTTGCATCATTGTTTTTGTAATAATTTTGTGGAAGGTCAATTATTAAGCCTTTTGCAATATCACGTTTATATTCAACATCCAAGGTGTTAGGTGAATATTCTGAGTGCCCAGTAATGAAAAATTCGCGTCCATTGCGTGCCATGACCATATACACGCCTGAGTCAGGCGACTCGGAGAGCAGTGTCAAAGCAGGATTTTTCAAAATATCTTCGGCACGAACCTCGGTATGTCGGCTGTGTGGAACATAAAAAATATCGTCGAAACCCCTGAATATCGGGTTTTGTGGATGGTTATTAAAATGTTCAAATACTCCGAATATTTTTTTTTCTAGTGGGTATTTGGGAATGCCATAATGATGATACAAACCTGCTTGCGCAGCCCAACAGATATGCAAGGTGGATGTTACATGATTGCGCGACCAGTTAAGAACTTTTTTAACTTCCTCCCAATAGTTAACATCCTCAAAATCAAGCTTTTCGACGGGAGCACCCGTTATTATCATACCATCATAATTCTGGGTTTTTATTTCATCAAAGGTTTTATAAAAAGTCATAAGATGTTCTATGGGCGTATTTTTTGATGTATGACTTTCGGCGTGCATAAAGTCAATTTCAATTTGAAGTGGCGAGTTGGATAATAAGCGAATCAAATCGGTTTCGGTTGTAATTTTAACCGGCATTAAGTTTAAAATCAATATTTTAAGAGGTCTTATTTCCTGTGTTGATGCACGTTCTGAATCCATTACGAAGATATTTTCTTTTCGAAGCACATCTACGGCGGGCAATCTGGAAGGTATATTTAATGGCATATTGTATGTTTTTGAAACGTAAGTTCTATTTTGTTAAATTCTCTAATCAATTACTTTATAGTATTTTCGATACAATTCCCAATAGGCGCTACTTCCTATAAAATCGTCTAAAAACTCATTCAGCTTTGATTGGAGCGTGATTGACTTTGCATTCAATGCCCAAGCATTTTGTTGATAAAAGCCTATTGGAATTGATATGTCCAAATTTGGATATAATGATTTCATTTTGGTTGCCATGCGTTCGGGACAAATGCTAAAACGGATTATGCTGTCTGCCACCATTTTGATAGCTACATCGGTCGATGTGTTTTTTAATTCCAAGGTATAAATAGTGTCGGCAATTTCATCAGATAAATGATTGATGGTTACTTTGTAAGCTGAGTTTTTGGTAAGGTGTATGGTGTCGCCTGCCAACTCATATAGTTTATGAACAAAATTCGTGCTATCACTTTTACGTTGCACTAATAATTGACGGTTTGTTTGCAACGGTGTGCTAAATAATATTTTTTGAGCGTATTCGTTCGTTAACGGTATCATGCTTGCCAGTACATCGCAGTTTCCCTTTATGAGCTCATCAACAGCACTTTGAGTATCGTCGTTTTCGCTAATTTCGAGTTCAACGCCCATGTTAGCCACAAAAAGTTTAATTAGTTCATATTGAAATCCAAACACACTGTCCTTGTTCGTTTGGAATCCCAGCGAGCTATTATCCGTAATAACACGGATACGTCCCGATTTTACAATGTCTTCGTAATCTCTGATTGTTTTTTCTTTCCAAAAAGTAGAAATAAGGGTTGCAAATGCAAACATAGCAACTACCAAGTTTGCTAATTTTACTAATTTGTTGAGCTGCAAGTTTTTCATAAGATAGTTATTAATCGTAAAAACTCCACGTTAGTCCAAACTTAATTATATTGGGATTTGCCGGATAGTAGGGCATGGAATAATACGTTCCATTCATAAACAGCTTGTTCAGATGGTAGTATTCGATAAAAAAACGCGTTCGCTTCAATTGTATCGTTGCGTAAACATTTAAAATGGGGTAATTTCCAACTTTCATGCTTCGCTGGTTATAAAATTGTCCCGTTGCTGGCATATAACTTGGTGCGAAGTAGCTTGTGTGATAGCGGACATCCGTACCTACCTGAATACTAAGCACATGAAACCAAACATCGTGGTAATAAAAATTGTGATACAAGCTAAAGCGAGGTAAAGGTAAAACCACATCGTTCAAACTTTCCTGATAAACAACCTTGTTTTCGAGTGCAAATTTACCAACATTGAATACATTTTGAAAATTCATTGAAAGCAATTGTACACTGCCACTAAACTGCGTGGGATTAGCTATCGAGTCAAAGTAAATTAGTTTGGAAATATTCTCAATAGCAGCCTCTAATTGAATTGATTTAGTGGGAATTGCAAAAGTTCCACCTATATGAGTTTTGAAAATTTTATCAAAATTATTATGCCATTTGAAATGATTTGATTCGTAATTTTGCAGAAAAAAACTTGGCTCGGTGGTGGATGAAAATACCTGAGCGCGCAAACTAATGGTGTCTTTCCATACTTTTAAATTGGTGTTGATATTTCCCGAAAGGAGTACATCTCCGGTTTTATACCCCAGCAAGCTTATTTCTCCCAAGATACGATAAGTTAATTTTTGACCAATTTCTTTGGAAAGGATACCTCCGATTTTAGTAGATGATAATGAGCTGCTGTACAGTGTACTGTCTTTTAAAAAAGCATATCTTTCTATCTCATTTTGAGCAAAAGCAGTAAGACCAAAACGTGCCCATTTGTTAAACTCTTCGGCTAAATTCAAGGCAACGTAATTTGTAAGGCGTTGTGTAGCAGCAGTGTCATTGGTTTGTGAACCATAGGTGTTTTTGTAAAAATTTTGCTCCAAAGTTTTTTCGTAATACCGTTTTTCAAGATTTTCGTAGCGCAAGCTGTGTATAAATCGCGTTACGGGAACAAATTCGGTAACAACGCTGTCATTTATCTTTTTTATCTCCCTTTCAAACCCCAAACGATATTGATGGTTGTAAAAAAATTCCAGCTGTTTGTAAGTGGATTGGGCATCCACACTTATGCGTACAGGTATGTTTTGGGCTTCCGTGTAGCCATAAGGAGGGTTGGTGATGTAGCTTGTTTCGGCAATGCCTCCGTTTTCCACGTTACTCAAATTGTTGGTACTAATCACGCCGTGTGCTATGTAGTGAGTGCCTGTGTATGAACCAAAAAAACTCCCCGCAAAACGTTTTGCTGCTTGGTTTTTATATTCACCGCGGGCATAAATATAATCGAGTTGAGCTCCAAAATTGGTTTTTGGGTTTGCGTTTGCCGTAAACAGAATTCCTACATTGTCCGATTCGCGATGTAGCGAGCCTCCCGAAATGTATTTGAGCAAGCTATAAGGCGTTTTTGTGTTGTAAAATCGTATTGACTGACTGTTCTGAAGGTAGGGGAGGTAACTCTCAGAAAATATAAAATCGGTGCTTACCGGACGGTTAGCGTATATTTTTGACTGTATGGGGGTTCCTAAATTACCGTTGAACGAATTGGCAATGCTCAAATTGTCCATGTAATTGTTGTTCTGAAAATTTATAGCCAACGAATCTATCTTCAAGCTATCAATGGTACCCAGATTATCGCCGATTTGCCAGTTTTTTACATACTGGTCAATCTTCGTTTCTTGTGCATGCAATAAATTGCTAATCAACATGCTGAACAGAAAAAATATAATTTTTTTGAACACTTCTGGCGTAGTTTTAAGAGCGCAAAGATACAAAAAATCAAAGATTTTGAAGTGAATGGTTCGTTATAAAAACAAAACGAGAAACTAATATTTTAAAACGGTCTTTTGTCTTAAAAAAATATCCGTTGGAATATGGCTTATTCCAACGGATAATTTCAACATGCTAAAAGCTATCTTCTGCCTTTGCCTTATTGCAATTGAAATGTATCTTTGATGGCTTTGTAAACTACTTTCCCTGCCACTATATTGAGTCCTTTTTGTAAATCTTCGTTCTCTTCGCATGCTTTTTCCCAGCCTAAATTTGCCAATTTTAAAGCGTAGGGCAAGGTTGCATTGGTTAATGCTAAAGTGGATGTAAAAGGTACTGCGCCAGGTATGTTGGCTACGCAATAATGTAAAATTCCTTCTATCTCGAATACCGGTTCGGCATGTGTAGTAGGCGTAGAAGTTTCAAAACATCCGCCCTGGTCGATGGCAACATCAACTAATACAGAGCCTTTTTGCATTAGCTTCAACATGTCGCGCGTGATCAAATGAGGTGCTTTTGCACCAGGAATCAAGACGGCGCCAATTACCAAGTCGGTGTGGGGCAAAAGTTGCTCGATGTTGTAGCGCGACGACATCAGAGTGTCCACATTGGCGGGCATTATTTCGCTCAAATAGCGCAAACGCGGCAGCGAAATGTCGGCAATAGTAACGTGAGCACCCAATCCAGCTGCCATCATAGCAGCTTGTGTGCCCACAACGCCGCCGCCCAGTACCAAAACGTTGGCGGGCTTCACACCCGGAACGCCTCCGAGCAAAATGCCTTTGCCTCCTTTTGGCTTTTCTAAATATTTGGCACCCTCTTGAATCGACATGCGTCCTGCTACCTCGGACATGGGAATCAGTAGCGGTAAGCTGTGGTTGTTTTCAACCGTTTCGTATGCCAAACACACGGCGTTTGATTTCAGCATTGCTTTGGTAAGTGTTTCGTTGGATGCAAAATGAAAGTAAGTGAAAAGGAGCTGATGAGGACGGATGAGTGCATATTCCTGTGCAATTGGTTCTTTTACTTTCATTATCATTTCGGCACAGTCAAAAATTTCTTTAGCTGTGTTCAAAAGCGTTGCGCCGGCACGCACATATTCAGCGTCGATAAAGCCGCTATTGCTGCCGGCATTTGTTTCGATAAATACCTGATGACCGCTTTGAGTTAGCATTTGCACACCAGCTGGTGTGAGTGCTACCCTACTTTCATTATTCTTAATTTCTTTGGGAACTCCGATTTTCATCTGTTTATTGTTTTCTAAATGTTTATTGTTTGTTGTGTAATTCACCGCAAAAATAATCGTTTACTTTCAAATTGTAGTATAAAAATGGATATAAATTAAATTTTCTTGCAAAAAATAATTCAATTTACTTATAATCACAATAATAACATTAAATAATAATGTAAGTAGCCTGCACGCTTGCAAGGGCTAAGCCTTAAACTGCCTCTGCTCTGCGTAGTTTTTTTACGGCTCTATAACGAATAAGGTGGTAGCTTATATGATATTACTCATGGCAATTAAAAGCGCCCAAAATATATTTTCACGATATTGGTTTGGCAAGTTCATTATTGGGAATTACAAGCACCGAACAATTATCAACACATTACCTGCTGGGCGAAATTTTTGAAAATATGGTTGTTAATGAATATGTTAAATCGCAATATTCCATTGGCGTAGAACCTACTATCTATTTTTGGCGTGATAGCAACCATAATGAAGTGGATTTATGAATTGAGAGTAAGGGGCAGCTTTATGCTGTCGAGATTAAATCATCGGCGACTTTGATTCCAACTTTCTTTAAAACGCTAAAAATGCTTCAAGCAATGAGCGGTTGGCCTTCCGAATCATTAACGGTGGTTTATGGTGGTGATGTTGATTATCTAACTCAGCAAGGCAAATTTATGTCCTGGGAAAATATTGATTTAGGGTGAAGTATAATTTAACCGAGTGTTCCTGTTTCGCCTTAGGCAAGAGGCTGGAGCCATACGCTCAGCAGCTGGTGCGAAGTTTTTTTACGGTAGGGCGAGCATGGGATTATTAAGATTTAACGCTAAAAAAAAGCTGCTCTATTTGTGAGCAGCTTTTTAATGTTAATATAAATTTAATTATCATTTGTTAGACCTGTATACCTGTATCCAGATACCCTATAAGCAACAAATCCGTTTTGAGCAGGATCAGTATCGTCACTAAATGTAACATTAAATACAATGCTGTCAGCTACAGCTCCACTTGGAGTTTTGGCAGCATTTAATAATATCTTACCGTCAGTAATTGTAACCTTGCTAACATAAGATACATTCTCCAAGTCTGTACCTGAAAAAGTTTTAGCCGACAAATTTAGTCCTACCTTCACATTGAAGTCCCACAAGTTACCGTGATCATTAACCCACATTGAATCAGTGGTATTGGCAGACGTATTATACGTATCAAGATGAAAGCGTCCAACACCCCACCAATCTGCATCAACGACAACTCCATTTGCATCAATAGCTGCAGCTGTTACATACCATTCTCCAGCAACAGCTTCAGTTGCAGTACCTCCAATTGGATCTTTTTCACACGATGTAATAAAGATTGGCAATGAAAGCAGAATTATTGCATAAAAATATATTCTTTTCATATTTTGAATTTTATAGAGTTATTATTACATTGAAATCCATACCTGCATACTGAGCATTCCATGATAATGTACCAGTAGCTGGGTCATAAATACCACCGACTAAACCAGTCAAAGAATCTTTCCAACCAGGAACATAACTCTCAACAAGTGTTAAGGTATTATCAGCATTAAGCTTAAATTTACCATTACATGCATAATTAGCTCCATAGCCAATTTTTTGATCGTAATATCCTCCAAGAAAGTCAGATATATAAAATTCACCAGGAGCAACTTGCATTATCAATATATCATATCCACTATACTTTATGGTAACTCCAGCTCTTAAACGATATGTTCCTACAGCCACTCCATGATATCCAGAAGATATAACCGATGGTGTTAAATCAGCAACATATACAGTTCTGCTAAGCGGAAACTTAAACCCATCAGTACTTGTAGCAGTATAACTAATAGTATAAATGCCAGCCACATCCGTATCGACATCAGACACAACCTCAATTTCATCTGACACATCAACACCATTTAATTCAGCAGTAAAACCAGGATCCACAAACGGTTGATTAATTGCTGTAAAAAGAGTAGTACTACCTATCAGCGTGAGAGAAGGATAGTTGGTAATACTTGTGAAACCCGCAGTAGTATCTTTATCGCACCCTGTCAATCCAACAATTGAAAGTGCACATACTAAACAAATTATTATTTTATTTTTCATTTTATTGAATTTTAATTAGTTTAAAATTTTATTCTGCCCAGAACACCGGCGTAGCATCACCTTTATTGTCAGGAGTATTTCCGTTTCTGTTCGATGAAGCTTCAGCATATTTGAAACGTTGTAAGATTTTTCCACTTCCCAATTCTGTATTATATTTAATAGGAGTATATAAAGTTCCTGGGATATACAATGTAGGAGTGTATGTAGCAGACACTTCATCATATATTTCTTCACCTTTTACAGTTCCAAACGCAGGAACTTTCAAACGACGCATTTCGCACCATGCTTCAAAATTATTTGTTCCACCCAAGGCAATCCATTTCTGAATACCAATGAGTTGCTTATAATCTGCATTTACCCATGGATTAGCAGCTAAAGTGGCAGATGCATCAGCAGCTGTCAAACCTGCAGAAACAAACGATGCTTCAATTGCTGATTTATAATGACTTTCTGCCAATGTAGGCGTACCATATCTTGCTTGGTATTCTGCTAAGAAAAATTCAATTTCTGATACCGAAATCAAATTCACCGGCATGTCATATTTAAAAACAGGACGACAGAAATAACCAGATTGATATACTGTGGATGTACTGAAGTTTGTACCAGAAACCCCACCCTTAAACTCTCCACTAGCATTTGTACTGAAAAATTTAGGGACACGAGGATCACTCTTTGAAAGCATAGTTTGCATATATGCAATATTAGCTACAACATTTATTTGAGTAGAACCAAAATAGGTAGCGTACTCTTCTTGGTAAAAAGGACTAGCTTTTCCAGCCTCATCTGCCCAACAAGTACTAAAAGCCACATCAGAAGCTGGGAAATTATTTTCAGATACAAGTGCAGCTAATTCGGCCTGAACGTCTTTAACATCGCTAATACGCATCAATAATTTCAATTTTAAAGCATTTGAAAATTTTATCCAATCGGCTGCAGTTTGTGTTCCAAAAAGAAAATTTTTGGCTACAACATCACCGCTTGTTGCTTTTGATAATGCTTCGTCTAATTCAGACAAAATACCATTATAAATAGTTAGTCCACCATCATAATTTGGTGTAAGATTGCCCAAATCAAGGCCTTCTGAGTACGGAACTTCGCCATAAGCATCAACCAATGTTTGATAAATAAACACTCTTAATGAAGTTGCTGATAAATAAGTACCCCATGCTTCTTCCGCTTTGGATTTTTCACGTATTGTTTCTAAATTTTTTAAAGCAAAAAACAATTGTGTGTATGTTCCACTTGAACGAACCGCAGACATTTTAAATTGAGAATAATCAACATAGTTGCTTGTTCCAAAAGTCTGTGCATATTGTTGCGCATAATAGCCTCCTACAATGCGAAGATAATCACCATAACTGGCTGCCAATTTCATTTCTACACCCGGGAAAATCATTTCGGCACTAACGTTGGCAGAGGATGGAGAATTTGGATTGCTGTTTATATCCAAGTAATTATCGCAAGAAGTTGCTCCCAGAATAATTGCTAAAAATAATAAAATCTTTTTCATATATTTATAAATTTTAATATGTTACACTAAGATTAAAACCATAAATTCTACTGGAAGGGTTAGAATATAACTCTCCAAATGTACCTTCTAAGTCAGTACCATTAGTAGTAGATTCAGGATCTACGTATCTGTTATTAGCTGCAGTCCAAATAAACGCGTTGTTTACAAATGCAGTTAGAGATACGGTATTTAAATACAATGGTTTAAGCCATTTTTTGGGTAAATCATACGAAAGTGAAATATTGCGTAATTTTGCATACGATCTATCAATAAGGTACGCAAGACCACCAGTAGCTGAACCAGATTTATCAAAATAATCTTGAATACCACTGTCTGTTAATTTTAAAACAGTAATATTTTCTTCATAATCAAATGTTCCATCTCCATTATCAATTTCAGTTACAGAATTTGGTATAACAAATGGTTTACGGCCATTATAAAGTGTAGCTATACCATTACCAGTAAATTGCATTAGATATCTAGTAATAGAGAACATTGATCCGCCATAACGAACATCTAACGATGCACTTAAAGTTACTCCATAGGCGGAAAAAGCAGATGTTAATCCACCAGTCCATTTATGGTTCATATTCAGCCCTGTATTTTGGACTTCCGATGTGAGGATAGGTTGCCCTGCCTCGTCAACAATTAATTTACCATAAGAATCACTGTTTATATCAGTTACATATTGTGGTAAGTAAGTGTAATAAACACCCATAGGTTGTCCCTTTTCAGCATACATGTATACTGCATCATTTCCTGCTGCAAAGTTATCAATCGTTACTTTTCCTCCTTCAAGGCTTTCAGGCATTGATAATACTTCATTATTGTTAATAGCAAAGTTAACAGCTAAATCCCATCGAAAGTTTTTAATCTTAATGGGTGTTGTAGATAGCAACAATTCTATTCCTTTATTTTGAACTTCACCAAAATTGGTAACTACACTACTATAACCAGTTGCAGGGTCAGCGGGTAAAGTAAAAATCTGATCACTCGTTATCCTGTTATAATATGCTGCATCAAGTCCAATTCTTCCTTTAAAAAATTGCAAGTTAAATCCGACCTCCGACTCGGTGGTCATTTCAGGTCGTAGTGTACTGCTTCCTGCGGTTGTAGAGCTTATAAATGCATTGGTTCCATTCATTGGAAATTTCGCTATATCAGCACCGTAATATCCATTAGCATAGGCCTGTACATAGTTCGTACTGGTATAGTAAGGACTAGCGTCGTTACCAGTTTTACCATAAGCTAAGCGTAATTTTCCAAATGACAAAATATCATTTTTAGGAATTAATTCGCTAAAAATCCAACTCAAGGTAACGCCTGGATAGAAGTAACTATTATTACCTATCGGTAAAGTTGATGACCAGTCGTTACGAGCAGTAACACCTAGATAAAGCATGTCATTATAACCAATGTTTGCATCGCCAAATAAACCTACTAATCGACGTTTAGTTTGACTTTCTTCCAATGTAGATTTAGTTGCTCCATTACTTAAATCCCAAAAATCAGTATTAAAAGTTAGGACATCAGTTTGACCTACCATTCTTGTGAAAAATCTTTCATTCATGTTTAAACCAATATTGGCTGCTACAGTAAAGTCTCCAATTTTTTCATCAAAATTTGCTAAGAAATCATGGTTTATTTCATACGAACGACCATATCTAGCATAAACAAGACCATCTTGATTCATGTTTGTGGGACTATATCCATAATCATTATTGATTAACGCTGCATCGGTATTTATACGTGGTTCGCCAATTTTTGAATCGTAATCATTATAATCAAAACCAAAACGATAGGTTAGAGTCAATGCATCAATTGGGTTTATGTCAGCTTGTAATTTACCATAAACTTGTTTTGAATCCAAGTGATTTTTGTTGTTAGCTAATGACCAATATGGATTTGTAATTCCATAAGGAGTAAAATACGCTTCAGGAGTATTAAATGGATTTGTGATATCTTTCATGTCAACAATAGATATATCACGTGACATTTCGTACAACCCATCAACTACAGATGCTCCCTGAAAAGATCCTACAATGTCAGTTTTTGAGCTTGCAAGATTTACAGATGAAGAAACCTTAAACCAGTTTGTCGGTTTGTAACTTGATCGATATGCAATTGTATTTCTGTTATAAGAGTCTGCTTTTGTAGGCATAATTCCGTCATCACTTGAGTTAGAATATGACAAATAGTATGTCATTTTTTCATCGGCTGAAGCACCACTTAAAGAAACAGAATTGTTGTTCGAAACTCCAGTATCAAAGAAATCTTTTACATTATTTTCTAGTGCAGAATAATTATGTATTTGTTGTTGGAAATTCCAAATTGGTCCGTAGTTTTGAAGAGAACCATCTAACTTAGGGCCCCAAGATCCATTTTCAATATAAGTTTGTTTCCCATTCCAACCTTGTCCAAATTCATTTTGCATTTCAGGGAATAATGACACTTGTCTTAATTGAATACCTCCACTGTATTGTACAGTAAAGTTTTTATCTTTTCCTTTCATACCTTGTTTGGTAGTAAGAACGATAACGCCATTTGATGCTCTACTACCATATAATGCAGTAGCGGCTGCACCTTTTAATACAGTCATTGACTCAATATCTTCAGAAGCAATATTTGAGATACCACTAGTATTAATAGAGTGACCAGAAGTATTGAGTGTACTATTTTGCAAAGGAACACCATCAACAATATAAAGTGGTTGGTTACTACCATTAATAGAACCAAAACCGCGAATAGTAACTGAAGATGCAGCCCCTGGATCAGATGAAGTAGATTGAATTTGCAACCCTGCGACTTTACCCGACAAAGAGTTCGTAACGTTAGTGTTTCGTGCATTTTTAATTTCATCACTAGAAACAGTTGTTGCCGCGTAACCAAGTGACTTTTCAGTTCTTTTAATTCCCATCGCAGTTACAACTACTTCATCGATTGCCAAAGCATCCGATTCCATTTTTACAACCATACCACTTTTGGCAGTTACTTCAACTGTTTTCATACCTACGTACGAAATAATTAAAGTTTTTGCACTCCCCGGTACCGATAGCGTAAATCCACCATCAACTCCGGTAATTGTACCAGTTGTGGTTCCTTTTACCATAACCGATGCTCCAATAACAGGTTGCCCATCTTCAGCCGAAAGCACTTTACCGCTAACGGATTTCGACTGAGCATTAACCAAACCCACGCCTATCATAAAAAGACAGGCCCATAAGAACGTTAGTTTTCTCATAAATTTAACATTTTTGTTTATAAATCATTTAATTGCGCTTTTTAACCGAATTTTAATAAACGTGGGTGCAAATATAGCGTATTACTTTTTTAAAAACAAGCGATTTTGATGAGAAAAAGTAAAAATATACATTTTTGAAGCCCTTTTTGGTTTGCAATTGATAGATATTGCGTTCGTTTGCTTGCATTTTAACTATTCAATAATTTCTTGCTTCTTTCATATGGTTCACTAATTCATATGTTTAGCTTACACTTGTTCGTTTTTGAGCCTTAAATAAATGAATTTATAAGTATGTGTGAGAAAATGCAACAAGAAGTGATTTTTTTTGTAAAAAGCTTTCATTTTATTTGAAAATAATACAATTTTCCTATAAAAAGTGCTTGTTTAGAGAAACAAATAGTCAAAATGACATTGAAAATGGTGATTAAATTTCAAATTTCTTTCAAATAGAAGTCATTTCGAGTGCTTTTGTTTTTTAATCGTTGTTATTGCAAGCGAAATAGTATTGCATATTGTGTAAATAGTCTCTATTTCTAATAAAAATTCTTTTCGGAACGTATTATTTTTGTGTGAATATTCGTAAAAAAAACCACTTCGATTTTGTCGAAGTGGTTTTTATTTATAGAAGGTATAATCCTATTTTAAAACTTTCACAGTGGCTGTTTGCGAGCCTTCAAATTTCAGTATGTAGCTACCTGCTTTGAGCGTGCAATTCACAATGCTTTTACCCGATGGCGAAAGGGCGTATTTGCCTACGGATTGACCAGCAATGTTATACATGCGCACGGTTTTGAAGTTGGCTGGATAAGTCAAATCGAATCCATTTTGCGTAGCAAAAGCTTTGATATTGTTGGCTTGAACATTTTTTACGGCACTGACAACACCTTGTTTGATATGTACCGTTTTTTTTGCGCCCCAAGTGTAGAAAGTAATATCGGCGGTGCGCCCTACTGTACCCTCAGGCAAAGCAGCAAAGCTAAGCGCATAGTCGGTACCCCAATTGCCTGATTCATAATGTTCTGTTTCGGCATAGGTAATCCAGGCAGGCAAAGCAGTATCGTCAACCCACACGCCACCGTAATATGGTACTAAGGTAACAGTGCTGTTGCTTCCTGTAGCTTCGGCAACAATAGTGTCGGTTTCGGAAACCAAATAGGTGTAAGCAGCATTGGTGAGGGATGTATATAATGTAGCCGACCAATTGTAATTTAAAAGTGTCCGTTCATTATTGTTAGGGGCATAGGGTGCATAGAAATACGCATGACTGTCATAATAATCACTTGGACCATCCACTGCACCATCATAATATGATGAGCGAACCCCTAATACCAAACCAGGTGTGTTTGTCCAGCTCAGTTCCAATACAAATGCCTCATCAACTTCCAAATATGGTACTTCACTTTCTAAACCATCAGCATCAATGGCGATAAGCTTTTTGAATGGCATTGTAAATGCAGTAGCCCCCAAAGTTAAAACGCTATCTGATGGCAAGTAAGATGTTGCGATAGTATCTTTCATAGTAAGATCTCCACCTAATGTATCAACTGTAATTATGCGTAGTGTGAAACTAGTTCCAGCTGGTGCAGTATAGGCACCTAAAAAGAAATTAGCACCTTCGAAATACAGGGTTGATTGCGGTTTTTCGTAATAAGCAACCACAGCATCAATTTTGCTCGAATTAGTACCAAAAGCATAATTTTGAGTGATGACTTTACCCACTGTATCTGCTTTAAATTTCCATGTGATTTGATCCAAATCTCTAAAACAGTTTGTGAAATTATATACACGAGTGCCATTGTCGTAAGCTGAACCACCAGCATCGATGGTTGCATTATAATTGGACGTTTTTGCAGCGTAATTTTCTCCGAAAACAAAGCTTGTGTCCACCGAATTTTCCGATGCTGTGAGTGTAGGGAGTTCAAAACTTTCGGTAGTAACGTTCAGCGATAAATTGTTGTCAGTCGTGTTCAACGGAATGGCAGTTGGGCTATAACTCTGCGATGCTCCATCGTATTGGTTTAATAACCAACTGTAAGAAGGAGTGCCGGTAGAAGTTGCTGTGTTAGCGAACATCCAATTGCTGTATGGGCTGGCAAAAGCAATGGTGTTGGAGTAACCATAATAATCGTTTGATATACTATAAAAGAGCGTGCCCTGAGGTACGCTGTAGCCCATGGATGTAACTGCACCCGAAGCTTTTGGCGCTTTTGCGGGGCTAACATTTGTTTTCAACTTGAGGGCATCAAAGTTGTTTGTCGTACTCATACGAACTTCGCTGCGAATCAGTTTGGTTTTAGCAGTACGTTTTACTGCGGCTCTGTGGGTTACTGCGGCTGCGCTCACTGTGAGTGCAATGCCGAACATTAGAAGTAATTTTTTTTTCATTTTCGTTTGATGTTTTAATTGTTCATAATCTGTATGTTACATACTTTTTTATTGAGATTTGTTAATCTAATCAGTTTTATCTACTCATTGTAAAATACTCATTGGAATTATTGCTACGTTCGTAACGCACCGAATTTATAGTAAGTGGAGTTGAAGAACTAACTTTGTACTCGCCACAAAAATAGCTAAGCGTAGTGGCAACTTCGGTTGTTTTGTTGTAAAATGCCTTTCCGTTGTTGTCGTATAAGTTTACGGTGGTGGTAGGCAATGCAATTTCGACAATGTTGTTTGGCTTTTCGCTAAAGTCAATGCGATAAGTTCCCTCGGTGCTGGATAATTTTATGACGAAAGCATTGGCATAGGTCGTTTTGTTTGCTATCCCAAAGTATTCAAATTTTTTGGTGCTATATCCTTTTTTAAGTGCTGCTTGGAGTGCTTGTAATCGTGTTTTGAAATTGCTGCTTGTACGTGTTGTGTCAATTTTCCATGTGGAAGTGCTTGCTTTGAGGTAGTTATTCAAAACCGGAGCATGAAAATAAATTGCATTATCGGTTTTCGATACCAATCGCGCACTGTCGGCGCTGAGAGCAAAATCCTGAAATTTTTTGCCATAATAATTTTGTTCGGTATGAAAACGGAGACCATAGCTGGTAATGATAAAAGCAGCAAACTTTTTATCGGCAATAAAATCGCCTCCTTTTTCTAAAAATGCAAAAATACCCGTATTTCCCTGATATGCTTTGAGGGTGTCGGTAGCCACTATCAGATTTAGAAAGTTAACATTGGCATTCGTTATGGCACGATTTACGATTTCGAGCTTTGCAAAATAGCCTTGCCAAGAAGCATTATCGTCGAGTTTATGTAAAAAGATATAAGTGCCACGCTTTTTGCCTTTTAGCTTCACCTCGTTGGAGTCGGCATGTAGCACAATAAATTCATAATCACCGCCATAGCCATAGCCAGTAGGGTTTTCTGGATTGGCATAAAAACTGAAAATGCTGTTGTAGGTATTGAATGTGAGCACGGGCGCATTATCGGCAATGATTTCGTACAAGCTGTTTTCTGTTTTGTAACTGTTGTCCGTGTTTTTGTTTTTTGCAGCAATACTTACAGCCCCCGATTCATTAAATTTCATCAAAAAAGTATATCCTTCGGTGGCATCGGTAGGAAAATACTCCATAACCCAACCATTGGAGGCACTGCACAGTATTTTTTTATAATCTGCTTTAGCATTGTTAAGCCTCACAGCGGCTGATTCGCTAAAGATATTATCCTCCTCGATTTTGCACGATGCAAAACTGAACAGTATTAAACTCGTTAATAGATATAGGTAGCTTGTTTTCATAACTGTATTTTTCATAATTATCTATTCTATTTCGGATACTAATTTGTTCATATCAATGTGATTCTGACGGTATTGCACTTCGGCTCGCAACGCATCTATATCGATGCCCCAGGCACTACTGAGCCATTCCCTACAAATAGAAAGCTTTTGCAGAATAACTTCTTTGCCATTTACACCGTCGTTGTCAGTAACTTGGGTTACTGCATCCGTTGTTATATTTTGCGACCAACCTTTGGA
>MNZK01000045.1 GCA_001873635.1 Porphyromonadaceae bacterium CG2_30_38_12
TATTCTAATACTAAAATATAAAATAATTATTAGAAAGAGAAAAATTATAATCTATTATATTACTTAGTTTATTTCAAATAAAATAATATTTATCTTTAAAATTATCATAAGAATTTCAGTCAGGGCATGAAAAAAATAATTCTTATTATTTTATTTTTTATACCAACAATAATGTTTTCGCAACAAAAGAAAATATCTCGTTGGTCCTTAGCACCTGAATTTGGATATAACCACTTCGATGGTGACATTAACCAAGATTTGGTAAATGTGATACCTACCTCTTTTCGAGACATCACTTACGGAGGAACTATAGAATATGCATTCACGCCCATTTGGGGAATTTCACTTGATGGTTATTATTTTCCGCTGCGCGCCAAAAACAACAGCCCAACATCCATGTATATCAATACCAATTTGATAACATCGGATTTAAATGCTACCATAAACTTCACCAGATTAATTTTTCCAAACACACGTTCTAAATTTTTTGTTTTAGGTACGTTGGGTTTCGGCTTTGCCTATTACACATTTGATTTACGTTATTTAGATGGCACAGTTATTCCTGCAGGGGCATCTTATATCGACCAAAAATACAACGGGCAAGAAAGACCCATTCATTTAATTAAAAATGCCGCTGTAATGACTTATGGAACAGCCATTTCAGTACCGGTAACGTTTGCGTTTGAGTATAACTTTTCAAAGCCTCTTGCATTAGGACTTAAAATACACTATCGTGCTTACGCGAAAGACAACTTGGAAGGTGCTACATATTTAAATTGGGATGGCGTAACCAACGACTACATTGGTGCTGGCACTGCCTATTTACGCTTCAAATTTAATTCTTTGAAGCGCGACCATCTGCGCAATTTACGTATGAAAGATTATGAACCCGATGAAGCCTTGCAACTCATAGCAGATGTAAAAAAAGACTTAGCTGGCGTAAAAGCAAAAGTAGATACGTTGCAAAACACAGTTGGCAAACTTATACCACGCATTGATAAATTAGAAAATTTAATCAACAATGTAGGTCCGGATTCAGACAATGATGGCGTAATTGATATGCGCGATTTAGACCCAAACACCCCAGCAAATACTGTTGTTGACTTTTATGGAAGAACCCTACCAATGCAAAATCAGAAAACGAACGACCCAAAAACAACACAAAAAAAATACTACAGTGAAGATGACGATATACCAGCTGTATATTTTGATTTCGATCGTACCGAATTGGATAACGATGCTTTAGTAACCATTAGCAAGGTAGCCCGACACATGAAAAAAGACAGCACTTTATTAGTTGAAGTGCGAGGTTATTGCGATAATTTGGGCGACATTACTTACAACGAACGATTAAGCACACGACGTTCGCAACGTGTTAAAAATGAGTTAGTACGGATATGGGGAATTTCAGAAAATCGAATAATTGTGAACGGAAAAGGAAAAATAACCATCCCAACCATCAAATATCGACCAAACAGAAGATGTGATTTCTTCTACGGGAATGACATTCCGGACATTTTAAACAATTAGATAATAGCAATTTACAGTGCAGAAGTTAAATTTAAACACTGCTCTTCAAAAAAACTCACACATGCGCCCTACCATCATTGATTTGCTCAATCAGAGTGTAGAAAAATATGCTTCAAACCCATTTTTGTGGGAAAAAACGAGTAACACATACCAAGCAACAAGCTATTTAGAAACCAAGCAGCAAGCTCACACTTTGGCTGCCGGACTTTTAAAATTAGGTGTTAAAAAAGGAGATAAAATAGCTCTTTTGTCCGAAGGCAGAAACGCTTGGATACTGAGCGAACTGGCTATTCTGCATACCGGTGCCATCAATGTCCCACTATCTATCAAATTAGAAGAAAGCAATGATTTGATTTTCAGAATCATACATTCAGAGTCTAAATACATAATCGTTTCAGGGAATCAATTAAAGAAAATAAGAGCCATTGCATCGGCATTGCCTGAGCTTGAGCATGTTATTGTTGTCGATGCCCAGGTTGATTACGAAGCGAAAGATATACCTATGCAGCAATTAATGCAATGGGGAAAAGATTTGCTGCTTAAAAAGCCTGACATGGTGAGCAGCATTGCTGGAAAAGTTAAGCCAGACGATTTGGCAACTATCAGCTACACTTCGGGAACAACCGCTGACCCCAAAGGAATTATGCTTACGCATAGGAACTACACCGCCAACGTAGAGCAAGCTTTAACCCTGATGACCATTCCCCCAAGCTATCGTACGCTGATTATTTTACCTTTAGATCATTGCTTTGCTCATGTAGCCGGTTTTTATAGCTTTATGGCTTGTGGCGCCAGTGTGGGGACTGTGCAGTCGGGCAAAACAGGATTAGAAACCTTAAAAAACATTCCTATAAACATCAAGGAACTTCAACCAGATTTACTTTTGAGCGTACCAGCGTTAGCAAAAAATTTCAAAAAAAATATCGAAACCAGCATTCGAGCGCAAGGAACCTTTATCCATTGGTTATTTCGTTCGGCACTTCGCATATCATACGCTTACAACCGCGAGGGATTTAACAAAGGAAAGGGCATTCAAATATTAAAAAAACCCTTGCTTAACTTATTCGACAAAATATTATTTTCGAAAGTACGCGCAGCATTTGGTGGTAAATTAAAATTTTTTATTGGAGGCGGTGCCCTCTTAGACATTGATTTACAACGTTTTTTCTATGCCATAGGCATTCCCATGTTTCAGGGTTATGGTTTGAGCGAAGCCACACCGATAATTTCATCAAACGGACTTAAACGTCATAAATTGGGTTCATCGGGATATTTAGTAACGCCTCTCGATTTAAAAATTTGTGATGCCGATGGTAACTCCTTAGCACTTTACGAGAAGGGCGAAATTGTAATTAGAGGTGAAAATGTGATGGCAGGATATTATAAAAATGACGCCACTACTGCTCAAACTATTCGCGAAAGTTGGCTACACACCGGCGACATGGGTTATATGGACAAAGATGGTTTTTTGTATGTCGTTGGGCGATTTAAGAGTTTACTCATTGGAAGTGATGGTGAAAAATACAGCCCCGAAGGCATAGAAGAAGCCCTGTCGGACAATTCTTATTTTATCGAACAAGTGATATTACACAACAATCAAGATGCTTACACAACGGCTATTGTAGCACCAAATAAAGAAGCTCTAAAACGCTATGTTCAACGAAAAAACACAACCTTAAGTTGGGATAGTGAAGAGGCAAAAAAAATTGCTTTAACTAAGTTGCAACGTGAAATAAACGAATACCGCAAAGGTGGCAAATATGAAGGAATGTTTCCAGAACGTTGGCTTCCAACAGCTTTAGCTGTGGTAAGTGAACCCTTCACCGAACAAAATGGATTGGTAAATAGCACTATGAAAATTATGCGTGCCAAGGTAGAACAGCGCTATGCCGACCGGATTGAAAAGCTTTATGAATCGGGCGGAAAAGAAATTTTAAATACTGCTAATATAGAAGCCTTAAAATAATTTTACACTTGCATTATAACAGCCAACCTATTTATTTTCAAAGGATTTCGCAAAATAATTGAACATAGCGCAAAAAAATTTTTTTTTGCGCTATGATTGTAAAGATATTTTTCATAACTTTACATTAAAATTCAAAAACAAGCTAATTTATGATTTATAAATTTACTGTACTTTCGGATGAGGTAGATGATTTTGTTCGTGAAATGAATATCGATCCTGAAGCTACTTTTAAGGAATTGCATGATTGTATTCTCGAATCAGTAAAGTATGACAAGAACCAAATGACGTCCTTTTTTATCTGTTCCGACGACTGGGAAAAAGGGCAAGAAGTTACGTTAATAGAAATGGAGTCGAGTTCCGAATATGACAATTTAGTGATGGAAGATATTAAATTAGAAGAACTTATATCGGACGAGAAACAAAAAATGCTTTTTGTTTTCGACATGATTTCTGATCGTTCTTTTTTCATGGAGCTTACCGAGATTATTCCGGGAAAGAGCGTGGAAAAACCAACTTGCATCACTTCAAAAGGTTCAGCACCAGTTCAAATCATGGCGGATGAAGCTGTGAGTGTGGCACCCAGAATAAATTTAGACGAAAACTTTTATGGCGACGAATCATTCGATTTAGACGAATTGGACGAAGAGGGATTTGGTGATTTGAGCTTTGACGATACGACATTATTTGACGACGACACAAAATAAACAGCAAACACTTGTTGTAATACTTGGACCCACCGGTGTAGGAAAAACAGCAATTAGCCTGAAAATTGCAAAATTGTTTTCATGCCCCATTATCTCATCCGACTCAAGACAGTTTTATCGTGAATTAAAAATTGGTACAGCGGCTCCAACCGAAAACGAATTAAAAGAGCAAACACATTATTTTATTGGATCGCACTCTATTCACGACAATTATAATGCAGGACAATATGAAGCCGATGCACTCGCTTTACTTCAAGAAGTGTTTCAGCAAAAAAATGTCGCTTTGTTGGTTGGAGGTTCGATGATGTATATAGATGCCTTGTGTAAAGGCATAGATGAAATGCCTACCGTAGATGAAAAAACACGAAATTTCTGGAAAAATATTTATGAGCAAAAAGGGTTGGAATATATACAGAATGAACTTCTGATGCGAGACCCGGTACATTTTGCTGAAATTGACATAAAAAATCACAAACGAATTTTACACGCATTAGAAATTTGCAGTATTACAGGCAAACCATATTCGGATATACGTACAGGAATAATAAAAACACGACCATTTAAGATTCTAAAAATTGGGTTAAACCGTCCCAGAAATGAACTATATGACAACATCAACAAGCGTGTGGAGGCAATGATGACAGCTGGGCTACTTGATGAAGCGATTCCGCTCTTTAGCTTTCGCAATTTGAATAGTTTGAATACGGTGGGCTACAAAGAAATTTTCAGTTACTTGTCAGGCGGATGTAGCTTGGAGTCAGCAATAGGTATGATTCAACAAAACTCACGTCGCTATGCCAAAAGGCAACTCACTTGGTTTAATCGCGACACGGACATACATTGGTTTCATCCGGATGACGAAAACGAAATACTCAATTTTGTAACACAGCAGGTTGCACACAAGCTATAAAACTATGGAAATACTTGAAAATCAATCGCTATTGGCGTGGAACACTTTTGGCGTTGAAGCAAAAGCAACATACTTTGCACGGTATAAAACGGTATCCGAATTAAGAGAAATCCTCCAAACGCAAGTGGCAAAAATACATCCCATTTTGCATATTGGCAGTGGCAGCAATCTCTTGTTTATCAATAACTTTAATGGATTAATTTTGCATTCGGAAATGCAGCATATTCAGTTAGTGAGCGAAACGAAAACTGAAGTTATTGTGGAAGCTGGAGCTGGTTTGCTGTGGGACGATTTTGTGTCCTATTGCGTCAAAATGAATTGGTACGGCATTGAAAACCTGTCACTTATTCCTGGCGAAACTGGCGCAGCGGCAATTCAAAACATTGGTGCTTATGGCGTTGAAATTTGCAGCAGCATTGCAAAAGTAAAAACTATATCCATAGAAACTGGCGAAACTACATTCTTTAGAAATAGCGAGTGCGCTTATGGTTATCGTGAAAGTATTTTCAAAAAAGCACTTCGAGGAAAATATATCGTAACGGCTGTAGTTTTCGCACTATCACGTAAGCCAACCTATACACTGAATTACCAGCACTTAGAAGCAAACGTTTTAGCTCAGGGTAAAATAAATTTAGACACTATACGTAAAACAGTTATTGAAATACGGAGCGCCAAACTCCCAGACCCTAAAGAGCTTGGTAATGCGGGAAGTTTTTTTATGAATCCCATTGTGAGCAAAAAACGCTACGAACAATTAAAGCGTTTTTATGAAAAAATTCCTCACTATGAAGTGTCTGCCACAGAAGAAAAAATTCCGGCAGGCTGGCTCATTGAGCAATGCGGTTGGAAAGGGAAAAGCATCGGGAGGGTTGGTGTGCACGACAAACAAGCTCTTGTCATTGTAAACAAAGGGGGTGCTACTGGCGTCGAAATAGCTGATTTCTCAGCATTAGTTCAGCAAAGTGTACGCCAAAAGTTTGATATACAACTCGTACCCGAAGTAAACTTTATATCATAAATTAGGTGAAACAAGCTTTTGCTTAAGAAATTGTTAATGAAACAATGCCAAGAAATTGCGAGGAACAGCAGTTTCAAAGCGAACATTTTCGAGTGTCATAGGATGTATAAAAGCTAATATGCGAGCATGCAAGCCCATTCGCCCAATAGGTGTTGTGAGTGAGCCGTATTTTTTATCGCCCACAATAGGATGTCCGATGCTTTGCGCATGAACCCTTATTTGATTTTTTCGCCCCGTTTCGAGCTCTACTTCGAGCAACGAGTATTTTTCATTTGATTTTACGCAACGATAATGAGTGATTGCCTGCTGTCCGCCATTATCCATAGTGCTCGAGTGAATTTTGAATGACTTCTCATTTTCGGTTAGCCAACTTATTATCGTGTCGGTCTGCTTCTCTACTTTGCCCTCCACCAAAGCAACATATACACGCTCGGTAACAACTTCGTGCCAGCGTTCCTGCATAGCCAACTGAATTTCGCGTGTTTTAGCAAACACTAAAATACCAGAAGTTTCGCGGTCGATACGATGCACTACAAAGATTCTATTTTGGGGAGAACTTTTCTTCACATAATCTTTTAAAATAGAAAAGGCTGTTGTTTCATCACCTTTACCGGTGCTCACTGTTAAAAGTCCCTCTTTTTTTTCGACAACAAGGAGGTATTGATCTTCAAAAATAATCTTCAATTTTGGATGCGATAGCTCCAAATTTCCTCGCGAACTATTCACCACAACTTTATCGCCTTCGAACAATGCCATGTTATAAAGTGTAGAAATCTTATCATTTACCATGACTTGGCGGTGCGACAAAAGTGATTTGGCAGCATTCCTTCGCATACCACCCATCTTGAGGAGTAAAAACTGCAGCAATTCAATAGGTTCAGCAACTTTGAAACGTGTTTCTTTAGCTTTTGAGACTGGTTTAGAAGTATCTTTACTAGTTTTTTTCATGCGACATTATTGTTTTTTGGGACACATTATGTCCTTAAAATATTTTTTTTTGTGCAAATAGTATTCAAACAAAATACTTTTATCCAACATCTCATTGCAATGAGTGCATGTGGCAAACAGGATATTATCGTTCCGTTTTGAATCATAATCACCTACTATGCGTTTAAAATCGCGTCGCGCTTGTAATACGCTCAGAGCATTTTTGGGCTTGCCCGTCACAAACAGCTGAAATGCTGCTATATAATCTAAAACTCTTCGCTTAAAAAGTATTTTTTCCAACACAGCTTGCGGTAAATTTTTATACAACATAAGCAGGTTGTTTCTAAAATTCAGATAAGTTTTCTGTGGGCTTTCGGTATTCAGCGTGCCACCACCTACGTGATAAACCACACTTTGCGTCACACAATCTAACTGATAGCCACGTGCATTCAGACGCCAACAAAGATCAATCTCTTCCATGTGAGCAAAAAACGTATCGTCAAAGCCTCCTACTTGATGAAAAATGTCAGCACGAATAAAAAGGCATGCACCCGAAGCCCAAAAAATGCGGACAATCTCATCGTACTGCCCTTGATCTTCTTCTAAAGAATCAAAAACACGACCGCGACAAAAAGGATAGCCCAAATAGTCGATAAAACCACCAGCTGCTCCTGCATGCTCAAATAAATTTTTAGCGCGAAACGACAGTATTTTGGGCTGACAAGCTACCACATTCATGTTTAATTCGAGATGCCGATACATAGGTTCGAGCCAATTTGAGCTTACTTCCACATCAGAATTTAGCAACACGTAATATTTGGCTTCTATTTGTTTCAATGCCATGTTGTATCCACCCGCGAAGCCATAATTCTGGTCGAGCAAAATCACGTTTACACTCGGAAAATCTTTTTTGAGAAGATCTATTGAACCATCCGTAGAATGATTGTCGGCAACCACAATTTGGGCAAGAGTATCATCGGTATGTTGCAATAGCACAGGAAGAAATTGGCGTAAAAAATTTTCGCCATTCCAGTTTAATATCACTACTGCTACCTGAACCATTCTGAATTTTAAAAAAAAATATAAAACGAATAAAGACAAAAAATTCGGTCAATTTAACAAATCGACCGAATTTTGATACTGTTACTTATAAATACTATTCCTGATCCTCGCGATAGATTCCCAATGACTTACCATATTGATATTCACCTTCTATAATCAATTCGATTTCATCCTCGCTCAAACTCATTTTATCTTTTTTGGAACATTTCAAAATATACTGAAACATTTCTTCCTCATCGATACTCGCCTCTTCAGTAGAGTCTTCCTCGATAAGTCCATTTTCGTCATAAAAATCATAGACTACATCCAAGACGTACTCTATTTTAGTATCATCAATTTTCGACTTGAACTCTTCAGGCAAAAAACCCATGATATACTTCACGGCGTCGTCTTCGTCATAAACCAATAAATCGTCTTCTTCTGTTTTCATGATTGTAGTTTTTGTTTCGTTAATAAATCAGGTTCAAAGATAAGCTATTTTTTTGATTTAGTGTTTACTATCTACATGTTTTTGATTTTTTTTGCAATTGCAATTCACCCAATTGCTGGGACATTTGAGTTCCAGCTGATAAAAAAGCTTTCCGTTGCTTTTCACCAATCTAATATTTGTTTTTTCACCCTGTACTAGAGCATAAGGCAATGCCCCTATGTCCTGCTGATAAACTATTGGAAAACGAATTAATACCGGATTTTTAAAACACTCGTTAGAAACACAACCATCCAATATATTTACAAAAAGCATCCCTTTGTTCATGTTTTCACGAGGGTTTTTGTTGAGCAATAAAACGCCATTTTTGTAATCCCCAAAATTGTTTAGTTCAACAATCTCAAGGCATTTCGCAAGTTTTTGATACTCACAACCATTAAAAACCAGCTCTTTACCCATTCTAGTACGAATAACCGTATCTTTTTCAGTGCATGGAGCCGAAGATGTTTCTCTGCCACTATAGAAAACTGTAATCTCAGTTCTACGGTTTTTCTTTTTGCCTGAGGCATCTATATTGCTTACAATAGGCTTATTGTAGCCAAAATAAGCCACAGAAATAATCTGCTCATTAAAACCTTGTTGCAAAAACCGTGTTCTAATTTCAGTCGCTCTAAGCAACGATAATTTAACGTTGTAAAGGCTGTCAGCAGAATTATCTGTATGTCCAACAATTTCAACTTTAAAAATGCCGAATTTAGATAATGAATCAATTTTATGCAGCAAAAGTACCACTTCGGATGGTTCTAAACTATGTTTATCTAATTCGAAATATACACTAAAATTATATTTTTCGGCAATTGCACAAGGCAAGGTAACAAACAGAACGCATACAAAAACTAATTTGCTGAATGTAATACGCATACTGTGTGATTTTTTGATAATGAAACAAGGAAACAAAGTAACAAGCAATCAGGAAAACAAGTGATACGATTTTGTTAAATTCCTTTTTCGCTTAAATATCTTTCGGCATCAATTGCAGCCTGACAACCGCTTCCAGCAGCTGTTATAGCCTGACGATAATGAGGATCGGCAACGTCGCCAGCAGCAAAAACGCCAGGAATATTGGTGCGCGTTGAACCATTCAGCACACGAATGTAACCCACTTCATCCGTTTCAATCCATGGCTTGAACACATCAGAGTTTGGTTTGTGACCAATTGCCAAAAAGAAACCATCGATAGCAATGTGAATCTGCTCTTCATCGGGCATGCCACGACGCTTCACCAAATTAGCTCCTTGTACGACTTTGTCGCCAGTCAGTCCTAAGGTTTCGTGTTCAAAAAGCACTTCAATGTTTGGATTTGTGAGAACTCTTTCCTGCATGATTTTAGAAGCACGAAGGAATGATTTGCGTACAATCAAAAAGACTTTTGACGCCAGAGCAGCCAAGTAAGTAGCCTCTTCACACGCAGTGTCGCCCCCACCCACAACAGCCACAACTTTTTTGCGATAGAAAAAGCCATCGCAAGTAGCACAAGCCGAAACGCCTGAGCCTGCATACTTGGTTTCGTCGGGAATACCAAGATATTTTGCAGTAGCACCGGTAGAGATAATAATCGTTTCGGCTTCGATGATTTTTTCGCCATCTACCGTAATTTTGTATGGTGCCACTGACAAATCGGTGGCTGTAACGTATCCAAAACGTATGTCAGCACCAAAGCGCTCCGCTTGTTTTTTGAGGTCTTCCATCATTTCGGGTCCGGTTATACCTTGCGGATATCCAGGAAAATTTTCAACATCATTGGTGGTTGTAAGCTGACCACCAGGTTGCATGCCTTCGTACAAAACAGGCGAAAGATTGGCGCGTGAGGCATAAATTGCTGCCGTGTAACCAGCAGGTCCCGATCCAATAATCAGGCAACGTACTTTTTCTGTATTCATCGTAAATCGTTTATTAAAGTGTTTTTATATTTGTTTTTGTTGAATGTAAATGTTTCTGCTGGTAAATTATCTATCTGCCTGTAATTCATCATTTTAAGTGATGTTACTGATTTGTTTTTACTTACTATGCGAATATTTTTTGGCGTTGTGCTTTTTTTGTCTAATAGAACTTCAATTTTTGTAAAGTCGTCCTTTTTGTTTTTTGGTACCAATTCAATTAAAATAGCGTTTGCCGACTTTGTTTTTCCAAAACGAACCCAGGATTTTACTTTGAACGAAGCCAAAATTATCATAGGATTTATCTGTGCCAACTCATCAACGGTAGGTTCGGTTATGGTTACTTCATTGTCCGTTCTAAGGTAAGTCCATTGCGTTTTGCCATCAAACCAAGCTTTCGTTTCATTCACATCGAGTGTAAATTTGTTTGCTTTCATTACAAATGTTCCCAAAACAGGTTGCGAATTTACAGCATTTTTTTCTGTTATTAAAAGTTCAAAATTGGTTTTGACTGCTGTGGTTTGTATCGAGGTCGTTAGTTTATCGATAACTTTCTGAGCATCAGCATTATTCTGAGCAGTTAAGCTCACTATCGAAAATACTAATACGGCTATTGAAGAGCTAAATTTGTTCATGTTTATTTGCCCCTAGGGCGTTATTTTATATTCAATTATTTTTTTTTGCACATTAGCACATTTAAAATTGTAATTTCCCTTCGGTGAAATCCTATTTTAGAGATTCTTCAAAATTTGTTCCAAATGCAAAGCATCCATTACAAGCACTTGCCGCGCTTTGCTACCTTCAAAGGGTCCGATAATACCAGCTACTTCAAGTTGGTCAACTATTCGTCCTGCACGATTGTATCCGATAGAGAATTTTCGCTGAATAAGTGATGTAGAACCTTGCTGGTTGGCTACAATCAAGTGCGCAGCTTCCTCAAACAACGGATCGCGCTTAGTCATATCCACACTGCTTAAGTCCACACTATCACCATCGGGGCTAACATATTCGGGCAGATAAAATGCCGTAGGATAGCTCTGTTGGTCGGCAATATAATGCACGATATTTTCGACTTCGGGTGTATCAACAAAAGCACACTGGACTCGAATCAGGTCGTTTCCTTGCGAAAATAGCATATCGCCACGCCCCACCAACTGATTGGCGCCGGGCGAATCGAGAATAGTCCTCGAATCGGTCATGGACGATACCCTAAAAGCCACACGCGCAGGGAAGTTAGCCTTTATAACACCCGTAATAATATTTACTGAGGGACGTTGCGTGGCAATAATCATGTGCAAACCAACTGCACGTGCGAGCTGAGCAATGCGGGCAATGGGCATTTCCACTTCTTTACCAGCAGTCATAATCAGGTCGCCAAACTCATCCACAATTACGACAATATAAGGTAAAAAACGATGCCCTTTTTCAGGATTAAGATGCCTGATAAAAAATTTCTCGTTGTATTCTTTTATATTTCTTACATGAGCCTTTTTGAGCAAATCGTAGCGGTCGTCCATTTCTTTACAAAGCGAGTTCAGCGTTTCTACCACTTTGCTTGTATCCGTAATAATGGCATCTTCGCCATCTGGTAGTTTAGCCAAAAAATGTTTTTCGATATCACCGTATATGTTAAACTCAACTTTTTTAGGGTCAATAAGCACTAATTTGAGTTGCGAAGGATGTTTTTTATAGAGCAAGGAAGTGATAATCGCATTTAAGCCCACCGATTTTCCCTGACCGGTAGCACCAGCAACCAACAAGTGAGGCATTTTAGCCAAATCGACCATAAAAATTTCGTTTGTAATAGTTCGCCCAAAAGCTACCGGAAGCTCAAACTTAGATTCCTGAAATTTCTTGGAGGCAATCACGGAGTGCATCGAAACCACTTGCGGGTCAGCATTTGGCACTTCAATACCAATTGTTCCCTTGCCAGGTATGGGTGCAATGATACGAATGCCCGTAGCAGCCAAACTAAGCATAATATCATATTCCAAATTCCGAATTTTTGATATACGCACACCCGCTTTAGGTACAATTTCGTAAAGTGTAATGGTAGGCCCAACGGTGGCTTTAATGGTATCTATTTCGATACCAAAATTTTGCAGAATGGTGATGATTTTGTTTTTATTCGCATTTTGTTCCACCATATCAATTTGGGTATCGTTGTCGGTTCCATATACTTTTAGTAAATCGATAGTTGGATACACATAATGTGTCAAATCTAACGTAGGGTCGTATCTGCCAAGCTTTGCAACATTATAATACGGATCGTCGGTATCTTCTTTCATTGCGTCAATCTCTTCCTCATCAATAGTTTCGGTACCAGCAGGGATATCCACATTCTCAATCTCAAAAGGTATGTCTTTGTTTTTCAGCACATCATCAAGCGGTTCCTCTTCCGATTCAATATCGTTGTTGGAAATAGTTATTGTTTCCTCGTCGGCAGCTTTCACCACCCAATCTTCGGGAATAATTTCGGTGCCAACAGCCACAGTAGGCTCGTTCGTTTCCAATTCAATCTCACTATCTATTCCGCTTTCCATACCATCGCCAGCCATATTAGCTGAGGCAGCTACCTTATTCTTTTTAGAAAATAGGCGTTTTAAAAACGGCATGGTAGCCTTCGACGAAATAACGCTGTAAAAAACAAATATGCCTACCAAACCAAGAATAGTGCCAGGCAAACCGACAAAAAAATTTATCTTAGTGCTCACTATTTCGCCGTGCATACCTCCTGGTGCAAAAAACAACCATTCCTTAGCAAAACGATTTACTGCTAATGCCAATGTAATAGATAACCAAACCAACCAAAACGAGGCATGAAAAAAAGCACTTAGCAAGGACATTGATTTCACTTTGAGCAATTTAAGTCCCAGTATGAACACAAAAAATAAAATAGCAAAAGCCGAAATACCAAACCAGCGATTGATTAAAGTTTCTGCTACAAAAGCGCCAGTTACAGAAGTCCAATTTTGAATATCAGTACGTTCGTTCATAATTTCGGAAAAAGGCAAATCCATATTACTTTGGTCGGCAGCACCCGTAAAAAAATACGAAACAAAAGCCAACGAAAAGTAAAGCACCACCAACATGACGAAAATACCGGCAACAAAATGCGTACGTTCATCTTTAAGAAAGCTTCTTAAATTTACAAGAAAGCCATCGTCTTGATTTTTTGAAGTTGAAGCTGCATTCGAAATCTTTGTAGATGCGGTTATGGGCTGCTCCGCTTTATTATCAGCTTTAGCAGTGGGTTTTATGGGTTTACGTGGTGCCATTAATAAAAAATGAATGTATTTATTTTTTTCAAGATGCAAACTTACATAAAAAAAATGAATGTTCATTCAAAAAGAAGCTCGAACCAAAATGGGCAAATATTTTTTCATATTTTTCAAAAAACTGTTGAACAATTTTATTTATGTTTTGTTATTAAGTTTAAACTAAGTATATTAATTTTAAAATAAGAATCAACTACCTAATTTACAGACACTTAAAAATTTCAGACCAACTAATTTATCAAAATTACTCAATCATTAAAACAAAAAAAAAACATGAAAACAATTAAAAAATTATTCTTCTTAGTAGCCCTTAGTGCTGCATTTGTATCTTGTAACTTATTAGAAGTACCCGTTAATGATGTCGAAATTCAGTCAGATTTGAATTTATCAGTTCAAAATAATTCAAGTGGTTCATCGATGCTGAAAATTGTTGCTATGTCCAAAACATTTAATAAAGCAGGCGAAGTAAACTTAGCTGAAAATGCCGATATTAATGATAAATTAGATAAAATCAAATCGATGGAAATTACAAAGGTTACCCTTAGTGCTTTGAATTTTTCTCCATCAGAAACAACTCTTACTGGTTTAACACTTAGTTTTCCTGACTTAAATATTTCAAAGACTATTACAAGTGAAACTGCAATTACCGATTTGAAAGTTGATTTTACACCCGAGGAATTAAATAAAATTCAAACTAAAGTTTTGGGAGATAAAATAATTAAA
>MNZK01000066.1 GCA_001873635.1 Porphyromonadaceae bacterium CG2_30_38_12
AATCTGATTTATGGGATTTTTTATGCTGATGGATATGTAGATGGTGGAAGGGATACGTAGAAGCCACAGTTTTGTTGCTTTGGATGGAAAAACCGAAAAAGCCGTTGAAGTAAAAAAACACATTATTCAAAAGAGTATTTACGGAGTGGATTTAGAAAAGGGTGCTGTGGATATTGCCCGTTTGCGCTTTTGGCTGGCGCTGGTAGTGGACGAAGAAAAGCCACAACCGCTACCTAATCTGGATTATAAAATTATGCTGGGGAATAGTATATTAGAAAGTTTCGAAGGTGTTGATTTGAGTAAAATTATTGTAAAAAATAATAAGAACACCATTAAAGATTTATTTGGAAACATCACTAATGATTATCTATGCACTTAATAAAAATAAAAACTACATATTATGGCAAAAACAAAACCAATCGTAGCATTAATTTATGATTTTGATGGTACTTTATCCCCAGGCAACATGCAGGAATATGCATTTATAAAAGCTACAGATATGAGTGTTAAAGATTTTTGGACTGAAAATACAGAAAAGGCAAAATCACAGGATGCTGATCAGATATTAACATATATGTTTCTAATGCTTCAAAAAGCAAAAGGGAAAGGAATATCGCTTAAGAAAAGTCAATTTAAAGAGTTTGGAAAATCTGTAGAGTTGTTTAATGGTGTTGAAGATTGGTTTGACAGAATCAATGAATTTGGCAAAAGTAAAGATGTTGTAGTTGAACATTTCATAAATTCGTCAGGCTTGAAAGAGATGATTGAGGGAACAAAAATTGCAAAAAAGTTTAAAAAGATCTTTGCTTGCTCTTATTTATACAATGTTGATGGTATAGCTGAATGGCCAGCTGTTTCAGTTAATTTTACAAACAAAACACAGTTCCTTTTTAAAATTAATAAAGGTATTGATAGTGTTTATGAATCAAAGAAAATTAATGATTTCATTCCCGAATCTGAAAGAAGGGTACCATTTTCTAATATGGTTTATTTTGGTGATGGTGAAACTGATATACCATGTATGAAGTTGGTAAAAGAACAAGGTGGACATTCGATAGCTGTTTATCAGCCTGGAAAAATTGACAAGAAAAAACGTGCATCAAAACTAATAAATGAAAATAGGGTAAATTTTGTTTGTCAGGCTGATTACTCTGAAGATAAAGAGATTGATAAAGTTGTAAAAACTATTATTGGAAAAATTAAAGCAGATTCAGATTTCAATGACTTGTTAAGGAAGCATGTAAAAATAGCTAAAATAAAAAAAACAACCCCATGACTAAGCTCGAAAAACTCTATCAATCCATTGCTACCTTTAAGGAATTAGGACTGGCATTAAACGAAGATATGCTCCAAAAGGCAGATTCGTTAGAAGAAGACTTGATTAAAAATGAAGTCATTCCACGCCTTACAGGCAGTATCGAACCCATTATCACCCAGATTCAACGCCCCATAGTTTTGGTGGTTGATTATGTGCCAGGCGAAGCATTAAGTGTGCGCCTAACTCGCAAGCGTGTGATAATGGACGAAAGTGAAAGTAAACAATACTCACTTGCGCCTCTACCCAACAAAGAGAGCACAAAAAAGACGGATAAAACCATTACTTCGTCGCCCAAATCAGCATGGACTGGCTTGGTAGTAACATTCCCTAATGGCAAAGTCATAAACAATCGATATGCTTATGAAACCTTGATTGAAGTAGTTGAAACAGTTGGTGTACAAAAAGTTGCAGCATTAGGTTTAAAACATGTATGGCTGGATTTTATTAGCAAAACAAAAGATGACTTCTACAATCAGCACGAATTGGCTGATGGTTTTTTAATTCTTACCCACTCTGCTACCATCAAGAAAAAACAGCAGGTGGAAGAAATATCGACGAAATTGGGGTTGGGGTTAAAGATAGAAATGGAGTAAAGAAAGCTTCGCACAGTCACCACACCAAACCTCTGCAAAAATACTACAAGTTGGTTTCAAGTGAAACATTATTTAGTGTTCAAAGTCCTTGTAAATAAATTAGTTGAATACTGTGAAAATCACACGGGTCATCCAAGTTATTAAGCTTAATATTGCCGAAATATGAATAATATTTAGATACAAAGCACTTTATCCGTGAGTTATTCACGGATAACAAAATAATTTATATCTTTGCCGAACAATTAAAATCAATAACATCATGTTACTACGACTAAAAATCAAGAATTTCTTGTCGTTTTTTGAAGAAACGGTATTTGATATGTTTCCGCAACTCTTGTTTTGAAGTTTGGTTGTATTATGCCTACATTGATGTAATCCCAAATTTCCCTATACCATCGGACTATTTAAAAATAAGCATTAAATTTAAAGGTTGGTTACCCAGTGTAATTAGAGGAGGAATTAAACCAGAAAAGGCAATTTTGTTTATTTATCAAAATATAGAGAATGCCAAGAAAAATCATAAAGTGGATGCTAATGGAATACCTGCGCTTTTTTCTACCAATATGTTTGAATTAGCTGAAGACTTACTACCTTTAATTGAGCCTGAATTGACGAATATGATTACCGAAAACAAAAGAATTGAAGCAGAATATCGGGGTCGCAAATAAACATCCGGCATGCCTTTGAAGCCCTTATTAAAGTGGTTGAAACAGTTGGTGTACAAAAAGTTGCAGCGTTAGGTTTATAGCATGTTGGATTGGATTTTATTAGCAAAACGAAAGATGACTTTTACAATCAGCATGAAGCTTCAGGTGGTTATTTAATTCTCACCCACTCCTCCACCGATAAAAAGAAGCGGCAGTTGGAAGAAATTTCCGAAAAATTGGGGTTGGGGTTAAAGGTGGAGGTGGTGTAGAGGTTTATAAATCAAGCACCCCGAAAATCTGATGATACGGAGTATTCAGGTCAATAAACTGAAAACGTGGCAGTGCCTAATTCATCTGTATAAATATGGATATTGGCTTTGTCCTTTCCGCCTGCGTTGGTAACTTTCCCATAGAAATAAAATTCAGCATCGCCCCAAACCGACTCGCTTCGTTTGAATGTAGAATTTCGGTCAATGACTATTTCATTTGAATTATCGAGTGATGTTTTTATACTGAACTTGTAGTCATGCTTTTCGGTCATTTCTTGTAAACTTTCAAATGCTTTGGCTGTAGAGATATCAAGAAAATCAACACTTTGCATTTGATGCACTTGCCCTATTATGGCATTGAATCCAATAATATATTGAATTGATGTTTTGAAAATATGTCTAACAGAACCATTTTCAATACTATAACTTATTGTAGGACGGTCTTTTTTATTTATTGGATATAGTAAATTTTCAGCGTTTTCAAGCATAGAAATTATCTCTCTGATATCATAATTATCAGGAGTTAGCTCCATGTTTCCAACATTGCCTGTAACACGGATTTCTATTTGACCTATTTTATCCATAATACAAAGTAACAACTATTTTTGGAATTTACAAACTGACATTAAAAATTATGTTGACTAAAACCCGTAATGATTTTTATAATCACATCTGCAAAATCTCTACCATCTGCAAGAAATGAAACATAAATAGCACTCAAAGTCCATTTAAACAGGAATAAGGTTTATTTTAGCAAATTAGTTTTTTTGAAGTAAGTAAAAAATGCCCGATATTCAGCAATGAAGTTTCGGGCATTGTTTTTTGCTATGTTAAGTTTAAATTCGACAACGCGTATAATGGAATAACTGTTACTTTGGGATAGTTTGAAAAAGGTTCAAGACTAAGTCGATAACCAAAATCACAATTTTTTAGTTCTATAAATTTGTACATGCTTTGCATTGAACCCGAATTACTTGCTTTTACTTCAATGGGATAAATCTTCCCATCTTTACTAATCACATAATCCACTTCGGCTTGTGCATTTCGTTCGGTGCGTTGCCAATAATAGAGTTCAGGCTTTTTAAGGTAACTACTGTATTTAATAAGTTCAAGCCCTGCAAAAATTTCTGATAATCCTCCTTTGTTTACAAAATCAATTTCAGACGATAGAATAATATCTTTAGGTTGCAAACCTAAAAGTGATTGCATAAGTCCAATGTCAAGAAACAGGAATTTTCGGTATTTCGGATTTGTTTCGGCTCCTAGTGGAATTCCGTTTGCTGAAGTGTGAATAACAGGAATAATAAGTCCAGCAAGTATAAGCAAATCCAGAGCCTCTTTTATTTGTGTTGAATTTAATTCGGTACCAACTTCTGAAAAAACAAACTTATTTCCGGCCTGAAGTGCCACCGATTTTAACGTGTTTGATAAAATCAGTGGGGAAATACGTGTTTTGTATTTGCTGAAATCGTCGAAATAAGCATCTAAAATATCGTTTTGCACGGTGGCACATTGTGTAAAATCTTTGCTATTTACCCATACCTGAACTGATTCAGGCATACCACCTACCAAATAAAACGTACGTAAAAGGCCTACCAACTCCTGATGCAAAGCCAAAGGCATTGGGTGCTCACTATTTGCTTGATTTCTTTTATATTCAAATGGAGAAACTAAACCCTGCGCCCACAGAAATTCGTCAAAAGAAAAAGGATACATATAAAGCGAACGTATTCTGCCAACCCCATACGAAGGTAATTCTTTGAGCGCAAACTCTAATAGCGAACCTGCAGCTATTACATGAAGTTCAGGAAAATCCTCGTAGAAATAGCGTAATGAAGCAATTGCTCGTTCTGACTCCTGAATTTCATCGAAAAACAATAGGGTTTCGCCAGCAATAATGGGTGTATTATAAATAGCGCTTAATTGGCTACAAAGCAGTTTTATATCAATGCTCGCTTCAAAAAGCTGTTTTACATTTTGCTGTTTTTCGAGATTAACTTCAACAAAATACTTAAAACTTTTACTAAGTTGACGTACTGCCGATGATTTGCCTACTTGCCGAGCGCCCCGAACAAGAAGTGGCTTACGGTTAAAATCCGATTTCCATTCTTCTAAATAACTATCGATATGCCTTTTGAAATAATTCTTCATGCTTTTAGATGTGTTTACCATGCAAAGGTAAATAAATTATCAAATAATCCAAACCAAAAATACATTATATATTGATAAAATCCAAATCAAATAAATTACATTATCACAAATAATCCAAAGCAAAACCCTCGGTTAAGCCAAGCGAAACATTAAACAGCGTTCAAAGTCTGTTTAAACAGGAAGCAGGTTTACTTTAATAGTTAGTTTTTTTTGAGGTAAAGAAGGAATGCCCGATATTCAGCAATGAATTTTCGGGCATTTATATTTTGTTATAAAATACTATTATATTGACGTTTTATTTACTCTTCCTTATAGGTAATTCCTTAGGAAAACCCTTTCCACTTTTGAGGTATTCGCTCGCTAAACCTGTCAGCCACAAGTAATGGTTGGAAGGCATTCCGTCCATGCCCACAAATTTGGCTACATTGCTTACCGGTGGATTGTCGGTGCATTTAAAAATGGCTGTTCCTTCGTTTACTTCGTCAAACATGGCTACATAAAGCATTGAAGCGCCGGCATTAATAGCTGTTGCCATTTGTTGCCAGTAGAATTTTCCACTTTGGCGTGGAATTGAACCGGATGGTTTCACATCATCAGGAAATTCGAAGCGACTTAAATTGTGCCATGTAAAACAGGGAGTAACGCAAGGTACATAATCCAGTTTGTACCTTTTACACCATTGCATATCGCTTTTGATAATATCACGATAGCGATCCATTTCGTTGTGAAGCAAGGGCGTAAAGCGTTGCACCATCCAAGGCAGAAGTATATCACATTTCTTGATAAGTTTGTGCAAATAGGGATCGGGGTTACAATCGGCATTCAGGTCACGCCAATAGGTTGGGACGCCTAACATAACGGAACAACCACCATACTCGGGGTCGTTTTTCAGGAAATCGATTAAACGCTCAAGACCAATATTGCGAATATTGTACGAACGGTCGGGAAAACCGACACCCCATATCGTTACGAGTGGCTTGCCATTGAGGTAAAGATATGTTTTTGCGCCTTGCTGATTGGTAATTTTCAATGAATCAACTAAATAGGTCCACTAATAGAACATCAATAACTGGCTGGTCGGTTGAAGTGAATAATTTCAAAGGTGTACCATTGCCCATAAGTGCAAAATTAGAAGGCTTAAGATTTTCTTCAGGATATTCGGTAATGTCAGGACAAACTTCGAAACTCATTGTGCCTGGTCCAGGAGCTCCACTCGTTTTGTAATTCCAGTGCGTCCAGCCCGAAGTTAGACTTCCAGCCACAAACCAAACTTGATAACCTGCTACCGATTTGCCTATAAATTCAGAATAGGCACTTGCCGAAACAATTGGAAATACTTCATTTTCTGGGGTTAAGGTACCAATTTCAATATTTATTTCTTTGATAAAAACATCGCCTCCGGATGCTGAAATCCGAAAATCAGCTGAATTATTCTGTGCGTTGCGAAGCGAAGCATTTGTAATTGCTACTTTTGATGTAACCCAGCTGTTTGTGCTTGTCTGCGAAATACTTAGCGATTTGTAATTGTTGCCATCATTTGCATTGTACTGCAAATTCATTTTTGCATTTCCTTCGTCAAAAAAAGTGATATTAAAAATCAAATTTGTTTGTGTGGAAGGAATAGCGGCATCGCTCACATTGAAATATCCATAATTAGTTATGGGGATTTGCCGACAGCCAACATCATTCTTAGTTGTTTGAATAGTATATGATTCGGCAGAAGTTGAAGTGCTGAAAACATGTGTTAAATTAGCGGAAACAACCGGAGTCGAAAACACAATCGAAGCAACCGGTGTTCCAGCTATTATAGAAGTAACACTTAAAATAAAGATAGATATAAATAATACCAATTTTGACTTCATAAGTGTTGTTTATTAAAGCTTTGCAGCTTCTAATTGTTTAATATATGGAGTATTCGTTTTATTCATCCAGCCTTTAAAGGTCTGTTTTAGTTCGTCTGTTGTTTTTTCATACTTGGCTTTATCTGGATTTGCGCCAATCAAATTAGTCAATTCCAATGGGTCAGTTTTCAAATTATAAAGCGCATTTACGTTTTTATTTTTCTTTTCATTCATTTGTAAATACACAATCATTTTCCAATCGTCTTTACGTATCATAAACGGACCTCCATTATTTATTGCTCCCCAAACTGAAACCGCATAATCTGTTGAATCTTTTTTACCATCAATGAGTTTTCGCAAACTTCGTCCATCATTCTGAGGTGTTTTCATGCGTGTGTAATCCAAAATAGTAGCAAAAATATCATGATGCGAAACTGGAGCTTCCACTTTCTTGCCAGCAGGAATCACTTTCGGATAACGCATCAGCATGGGAACATGCACCGAACCTTCGTACATCTTGTTTTTACTCACCAACCCATGATCGCCCAGCATTTCACCATGATCGCTCACAAACACCACCAATGTATTGTTGGCAATGCCTTTTCGGTCTAACTCATCGAGTAATTTTCCCACCCAATCGTCCACTTGCGTAACCATGGAATAATAAATCCATTTGAGCTGTTTTGCCATTTCAGCGTTTTTAAAACGTGCATCGGCTGCCTGATTGCTCTGTGAATAAGGTGCATTTACTAAATTATCAGTAATGCTGAGCGGAACAGATAGTTGGTCTTTATCGTACCTGCCTGCATATTCTTTGGGAATAATAAAGGGTGGATGTGGATGACCAAACGAACAAGTCAACGAAAATAATTCGTCGGTTTTCATAGCTTTGAGTGCAGTTAATGCTTCGTGTCCTTCGAATGCTGTAAGCGAAGCATCGGGTTCGCTATTGAAAATGCCGATATTATTGGCTTGCGAATCGCCATTACTTTTTGAAGGTTTACCATTAGGTTCAAAATTTTGCACTTGACCAAATCTTCCATCTATCTGTAATGCTTTATACGGACGAAGACTCATAAAATCAGTTAGTTCTCCATTGGCTGGTTTTCGGGCTTCGCCATAAAATTTAGTCAGATATTTCCGAAATGCTTCCACATTCGACTGTACATTTTTGGCATGCTTGTCTTTATTGGTAGTTTTCACTTCATTCCTGTAGTTTGAAGCAAACTGATAGGGCGCGTGCCACTTGCCATAATACTCGGTTCGGTAACCATTGGCAGCCATCCACTCGCACCACGAAAGTGCACCGTTGCCAATATTCCTTCTTTCACCTGTTTCGCCTAATTTGGTAGGACCAAAAGCATATTCTTCGTCCCATGCTTTTGGGTCATTATCAACACTTTTTCCATGAAAAACTTTACCCAAACTCATCGTTTGATAGCCATTTTGCTTAAAAAGTGCTGGCAAAGTTGTTCTATCACCCAAAACAGATGCAAGCGTTTTACGGTTGTCGAGAATGGTAGTGGTCTGAGGATATAAACCTGTCAGGAACGATGCGCGACTTGGACCACTTACTGGGTAATTGCAATATCCATTATTAAACTGCACGCCCATTGAAGCTAATCGGTCGATAGTTGGTGTTTTTACTACTGGATTTCCGTAACAGCCCAAAGTGTTATTCAAATCATCTACAATAATTGTTGTCCGCTAAATGCGGAATTAAGTTTTTGTATTCCGATAAATAAAGGGTTTGAAGCCTTATTTTTATGTTTTTTCAAAAGTAAGCCCCTGCAAGTTGAATAGCGTTCTTTGAGAATCGCCGTATCGCAACTTTTCGCGTTCTTTTTCCTGGGCAATTACCTTACGCCATGATTTCTCGGGGTCTTCAAAAAAATCGTATACATTGATATAGCTCATTAATTGATGTCTAATAATCGACATCATATTTGAAAACGCCCATTGTTTCTTGACTTTACTCCTGAGAATGGTCAGCAGTAGGTTTGCTATCATTGCAGCCCATATCTGGATGATAATGGCATTTTCGTAATCTCCCAAAAAGTATTTCAACGGAAAATTCTGCTTGAGTTGCTTGAAAAGTAGCTCAATCTGCCATCTCTTCTTATAAATCATCGCAATTTCTTCTGCCTTTAAGTCAAAGTTGTTGGTAATGAATTCAAATACTCGTTTATTATCCTCATCCCAGTAAGCTATTCTTCTGGCTTTATGCTTCAATTCCTTGTTTTTGCCATACGAAAGCTCTATTTCCTCGTCTTTCAGGACACCGGTATGAGCATCATCGGGTATATCAAACTCTTCACGAGCCTGATAAAGCGCATTGTCTTTCAAACGAGTTACATACCATATCTTCTTTTGGGTAAAAGCCTCATATTGTTCATAGTCCACGTAACCTTTATCAAAACAGATAAAACTGTTTTCGGGCAAATCAACATCTTTTAAAAGCACATGGTCGTGTTTTGCAGCTTCTGTATAGCGTATAAAACAAGGCATGTTGTCCCGGGAGTCTATAATGGTATGAGCCTTTATGCCACCTTTCTTTTTGCCGGTTACCGGTTTGCGTCCAACGCCTTTGAGTATCTCTTTAAACAGCGTTATAGTGGTTGAATCCATAATATAGAGACGTACCATGTCCTTTTTGGTCAACTGGCTGTCCGATAAAACATCCTTATGGCGTTTATAGGTGTCATAATACACCCGGGCAAATAACTCATTGGGACGACGAACGTTGGCATCCGACAATGTTGAACGCCTGACCACGTAATCCTGTCCCAAATGTGATAGCTTATTGGCATTGGAAAGCAGTCCCAAAACAGTATCCCGAATAGAATGATACCCTTCAAATACAGCAAATAACATGACAATTACATGCTTGTGACTCGTGAATTTCTTCACGTATCTATCAGCATCTAACTCTTTAGAGGCTTTTTTAATGAATCCTTTGTCTAAAAAATTTAATAACATTCCGAATATCGGCTGTCCGATAAAATTTGTATCTTTGCTCATGATTCTAATTTTGGGTTGCAATACAAAATTAGTTCATTAGAGGGAATTTCTACGGAGGTTTCCTCTTCTTATTTTATTCTACCAAATCTTTACCGGACAACAGTGTTTTTTTATATAAATCTCGTAAAATATGAGCCAAACATATCTGATGATAAGCAAAAATAATATTAAAATAGGAACTGTGACGATCTGTAACTAAAAATGACGAATCATAAAACTAAATCTATGTCTAATACTTTCTCTTTCACCCATCGAAAGTGCTCTTTTCAATGGAATATCAAAAATTTTTAACAAAAAATATTAAACATTATACTCCCCAAATCGTAAAATATTCTGTATCATCAACTTAGGGATGCTGAGTAGTTACAAAAAAAACACACTCTAATTAGCCATTTCAATTGTATGTCCATATTATTTAGTAATTTTGCATCACAACAAATATTTAGATTAAAATGAATAAAATTGTTCGCAAAGTATATTTTTCAGAAAATGTAGTCATGTTCGAAGTAGAAGCCCCGCTTATAGCCAAATCGCGCAAAGCGGGACATTTTGTTATGGTAAAAATTGGAGAAAAGGGCGAACGTATTCCCCTCACTATTGCAGGCGCCGATTTACAAAAAGGAACCATCACCTTAGTGGTGCAACGCATGGGCGTGTCATCTACAAAATTGTGCGAACTTTCCGAAGGCGACTTCATTACCGACATGGTAGGACCGCTGGGCAAAGCAACGCACATTGAAAACTTTGGCACGGTGGTTTGTGCGTGTGGAGGTGTAGGTACTGCACCAATGCTTCCTATTGTAGATGCTATGAAAAAAGCTGGGAACAAAGTAATCACCGTGTTGGCAGCTCGCACCAAAGAGTTGATTATTTTAGAAGAACAAATGCGCCAATTAGCCGACGAAGTAATCATAATGACCGACGATGGCTCTTATGGAAACAAAGGCTTGGTTACCACTGGTGTGGAATCGGTTATTCAGCGTGAGCGAGTAGATTTATGCGTAACCATTGGTCCTGCTATTATGATGAAATTTGTGAGTAAGCTCACCAAACAATATGAAGTTCCAACGTTGGCTTCGCTCAACACCATTATGGTGGACGGAACGGGTATGTGTGGTGCATGCAGGGTTACGGTAGGTGGCAAAACAAAATTTGTATGTGTGGATGGTCCCGAATTTGATGCTCACCAGGTTGATTTTGATGAAATGCTAATGCGCTTAGGTGGATATAAAGACATAGAACGTGAGGATATGGAAAAACTGAAATGCGCTTCCGGAATTAAATAATCATACCTCTTGTTTTGAATAAAGAATAAAGAACAAAGAACAACAATCTAATGAATATTACCGAAGAAAGATCAACGCCGTGGCGAGTTGCGCTGCGCGAAGCCATAAAACCGAAAGATAGAACTACTATTGAGCGTGTGCACATGCCCGCCTTGGATCCAGTGTATCGAAGTCATACACGATTAGAAGAAGTAAACTTAGGACTCACGCCCGAGCAAGCTATGCAAGAAGCCAAACGCTGCATAGACTGCGCAAGCCCTACCTGCATTGAAGGTTGCCCTGTGGGTATTCATATTCCTACTTTTATCAAAAACATAGAAAGAGGAGAATTTTTAGAAGCAGCCAAAACGCTGAAAGAAACATCGGCATTGCCAGCAGTTTGTGGGCGTGTATGCCCGCAAGAAAAGCAGTGCGAGTCGCGCTGTATTCATTTAAAAATGAAAAAAGAATCGGTAGCAATTGGTCATTTAGAGCGTTTTGCATCTGACTTTGAACGAACCAGTGGCATTATTTCGGTGCCAGAATTAGCTCCAAGCAACGGCATTAAAATAGCTGTAGTTGGCACAGGACCTGCCGGTTTAGCATTTGCTGGCGATATGGCAAAAATGGGCTATCAGGTAACATCATTCGAGGCACTTCACGAAATTGGTGGGGTACTCAAATACGGCATTCCTGAATTTAGATTACCCAATGCTATTGTGGATGTTGAAATTGAAAATCTTCGCTCCATGGGCGTTGAATTTATAAATAATTGCATTGTTGGCAAAACTATCAGTATCGAAGATTTAAAAGCAGACAGCTTTAAGGGCGTTTTTGTAGCCAGTGGTGCGGGTCTCCCTCGATTTATGAATATCAAAGGCGAAAATTTGGTTGGCGTCATGTCATCTAACGAATACTTAACGCGCGTAAACTTGATGGATGCCGCTAATGAAGACTCGGACACGCCTGTGTTTTTAGGCAAAAAAGTAGCCGTGATAGGCGGTGGCAATACCGCCATGGATTCGGTGCGAACAGCTCGCCGACTGGGAGCCGATCGTGCTATCATTGTTTATAGGCGCTCTGAGGAAGAAATGCCTGCACGCTTAGAAGAAGTAGTGCATGCCAAAGAAGAGAGTATTGAATTTATGACTTTGAGAAATCCAATTGAATTTATTGGTAATGAGCAAGGTAGGGTAACTCAAATGTTGCTTCAGGCCATGGAACTTGGCGCACCCGATGCATCTGGTCGTCGATTGCCGATAGAAGTACCGGGCAAAACCGAACTCATTGATGTGGACGAAGTTATTATCAGCGTTGGCGTTTCTCCAAATCCAATTATTCCACAATCAGTTATCGGACTTCAAATTACCAAATGGGGAACTATTTTGGTGAATGAAAATACGATGCAAACAGATATCCCCATGATTTTTGCCGGTGGCGATATTGTGCGGGGTGGTGCTACCGTCATTTTGGCAATGGGAGATGGGCGTAAAGCTGCTGCAGCTATGGATAAATGGTTAAAAGAAGGAAATTAATTTACAGGATGTGCTTTTTAAAGAATGCAGTGCTTTTTACAATCATTATTAGCCTGATAGCTTGCCATCAACAAGTAGAAACGACTACACAACCAATTGTACAAATTCAGCGTCCCGAACGTGTGATTGTGGATTGCCATTACACATTAGCACAAGCATTGGAAGACACCAAAGCTCCGCAAAGCATACAAAATCAATTAACGCTCATAACAGTTCATTACTATTCGATGGATGGTAAATTACATCAGGGGCAATTGCTTACAAACAAACTTATTTCAAGCGATTTGCGTGAAATTTTCAAAGAAATATACCAATCAAAATTTCCTATTAAACAAGTCATACCCATTGTAAAGTACAATTGGAATGATGACTTATCGATGCTTGCCAATAACACGTACAGCTTCTGCTATCGCAATGCAAGCTATTCCAAACATGCTACGGGCATGGCTATCGACCTGAATCCGATGCAAAATCCGGTTCGCTGGAAACCTGCATTTACATACCGTAAAAACAAACCGGTTGGCGCTGTATATAATCCAAGAAACAGAGGTACATTAACAGAAGAAAGCCAAATTGTATTATTATTTAAAGAAAAAGGATTTTTTTGGGGTCGAAATTTTCAACGCAACTACGACGATCATCATTTTGAAAAATAATAAATACTATGTTTTGCTTTAATGCCTGGTTTGCGTTTGCTTAATTTTTTGAATAGTTTCGTCGGCTTCAGGCGAAAGTAGAAAGTTTTTGGTCGATTCGGGTAAAAAATCCAAAATGTCGGACAGCCTATCTTCTTTAATCGCATTTCGCACTTTGGAGGCACTGATAAAATTTGGTTCATTATTGTCGTCAAAGCCAATGGCTGCACGTGTTATTTCAATTACCCGACAGCCCACCGCAGGCAAAAGCCGCTTCATGGCTTCGTTATAAGCCTTAGTTACTTTGCAATAGTTTTCGGTACCAACATATCTTTTTTTAATATTCAAAACTGGAACAACATATTGAGCAAAAATTTTCACATCCAATTCGGCTTGCTTTTCGGTAATTAAATCCCATTTTTCTTGTTTTAAAAAATAATTTGGGAAAACGGCACCCGACACTAAATAGGGTCCCGATGAAACAACAATTACATTTTTGAGATGCGCCACACCCTGGGTGATTAATTTTTTACGAATATCGCACGGAAATGAGGATTTATTTTCCTCAACAATAAACAAATAGACAATTTCGTTTTCGGATGCCGCTTTTTCAATCAGATATAAATGCCCTTTGGTAAAAGGATTGCAATTCACCACCATGGCAGCAATATTATCGGAAACAGTTTCCACCTTTACGCCTTGCAAATATTTCTGATAGGCATCAATAAGCTGATAACCAAACTCTAAAGCCACAAATAAAGGCTCGGCACGCGCAATTTCAGAAAAGCCAATACCCACAAACAAGGGCGCATTTTCGGGCTTTGTAAACACAAAACAACGTTTGTGATGCTCAAGTATAATACTGGTGAGGTAAGTGGCAATTATTGAAAATGCTGTTGACTCACGAAATTTTGGCGCAACAACTACAAACTTCAAGGTTTGACTTTTGTACGATCCGGTGCCAATTATTTCGTTGTTCAAATTATAAAGAATCATGGTTAATTCCACATCATCGGGTTGAAAATCGAAGCCATAGGTTTTCAAAAACTTGCTCACGAGCTTCACATCATACGGATTTTCCAAATCCAATAATTCCGTCCTAAAATCAGTATCTTCAAAATTCATAAATAGTA
>MNZK01000055.1 GCA_001873635.1 Porphyromonadaceae bacterium CG2_30_38_12
GTTGTCGATAAAGCCATTAATTTCAATTGTTTTTGCACTTCTACCAGTCATTTTTCCCGATTTCACATCCCAGTGACCAGGATCAATATCGGTTTTCATACTAAAGCGAGTTTCGTTTCCGTCGACAGTGATGCGACACATAAGAGGTACGTTTCCGTTTTTTTTCTGTTTGTCTCTTTTCAAAAAGAAGAGTACGTTGAATGTTGTTTTCATAATCTCAAAATTGAATTACAAAGTTAGACTTAATAAATTGTTTATGAGAGTTATGCAGAATGCCAATATCAGACAGGAAAGTGCCTATTTCGGACAAATCGTACCCCTTTTGGGGAAAATAGAAAAGGGGTATGAATTAGGAAATAAAGTAGGTCGATTTTTGTCGTTTTTATGTCCTTTTAGTGGGAACGTAAAACAAAGAAAAACCCTACAAATCACTGAATTTGTAGGGTTTTACCGTTTTTTGTCGCTAATTGTCTTAGCTATTTTGGCGGAGAGAGAGGGATTCAAACCCCCGGTACCTTGCAGTACGGCGGTTTTCAAGACCGCTGCAATCGATCACTCTGCCATCTCTCCAGTGTGATGCTTTTTCTAAGGCGGTGCAAAGGTAATAATTTTTTTTTTACTAACAGCATTTTGAATGAAATATTATGCCTAATGAATTAAATATTGGATACAACAAACGAATACTTTTTATGATAATTTGGAGCAAACACATGGTTTTGAAATTGTTGAATGTAAATACCCTAACTTAAATGCTATGAATGAAAAGCAAAAATGTGATTTAAAAAATAGAATAGGGAGTATTCATTTTAAAATTTTATCCCATTTTCATCAAATTCAAAATCTGTCCAATTTCCTTTAATAAGTTGAGAAAGAGTTTTGAAACCAGTTTGTTGTAAATTTTTATAAACAAGTTGGAAACCTTCTGTTATTGAGCTTGGATAATGACAATCGGAATTTACAACAATCGGAATTTTTAATTCGTGCACAAGTGAGTAAAATTGAACATCAGGGAAAGTTATGCCCAAGGTATTGACCGACTTGGTGTTAATTTCAAGTATCAAATTATGTTTTTTTATTTGCTCAAGCGTTTCGCCTACGATTTGCTTATACCAAGAGGCAGTTTTATCAAACTCTTTGCATTTGGAACCATTCATGGCTATTTTGTCTAAGTGCCCCACCATGTCAAAACCTCCTTTTTGAATCATGGCCATGGTAATTTGAAAATACCTTAGGACAGCTAACTTGATGTCGCCGTCGAATAAAGTCCTTAAACCACCTTCAAAATCGGTAAAATTACCATCAACAGTCCAGAAATTCCCATTGGGTAGGCGATCCATATAATGCACAGAAGCAATCAGATAATCAAAATCATCTAAATTATACAACTGATTTTTTATGTCTATAAAATCGTGAATATAGTCTGCTTCCAAGCCAAGGTAAAGGTCGATTTGCGACGAATATTTATTTTTGAGGCGATAAAATTCATTTTTATAATCATCTAAATCATCCAACTTCATATTCCAAAAAGTATTGAATGGAAGCGGAGCATGCGATGAAAACCCATACTTACGAACGTTTTTTGCAAGAGCAAATTTTATGAAATCTTCCATAGTACTTCGTCCGTCGCAAAATGTACAATGACTGTGATAATTTGACCAGCTCATCAGATAATGTTTTTGTTTGCAAAATTAAAATATCCAACTCAAAAAACAACTATCTTTTTTGCTAATTTACATTTCAATGGGATAGCTATGTGTGAATTTTAAAAAAAATATCAGCAAATTTTACTACCTTTGTGCCCCGTTTCGAAACGAAACGATAAACAAGCAAATACTTATACCCTTTATGGCTCTTCAATGCGGCATTGTGGGTTTACCGAATGTAGGTAAATCTACCCTATTTAATTGTCTCTCAAACGCAAAAGCTCAAGCAGCAAATTTTCCTTTTTGCACCATCGAACCCAATGTGGGTGTTATCACAGTTCCTGACGATCGCATGACGAAGTTGGCTGAATTAGTTCATCCACAACGTATTGTGCCTACAACAGTCGAAATTGTGGACATTGCCGGTTTAGTAAAAGGAGCTAGCAAGGGTGAAGGTTTGGGCAACAAATTTTTGGCTAATATCCGTGAAACGGATGCTATTCTGCATGTATTGCGCTGTTTCGAAAACGAAAATATTACCCATGTGGATGGGAGTATTAATCCCGTTCGCGACAAAGAAATTATTGATATTGAATTGCAGCTCAAAGATTTAGAAACAATAGAAAGTCGCATTTCGAAGGTGCAGAAGCAAGCTCAAACTGGTGGCGACAAGCAGGCAAAAACCTTGTATGACATTTATGTGAAATACCGTGAAGTATTGTTGCAAGGTAAATCGGCTCGAAGTGTAAAGTTGGACGAATTAGACAAAAAATTAGTCAAAGATTTGTACTTACTCACCAATAAACCAGTGATGTATGTGTGCAATGTGGATGAAGCCTCAGCAGTGGATGGTAATGCTTATGTAGATGCCGTGCGTGAATCAGTGAAAGATGAAGACGCTGAAATACTGATAGTTGCAGCAGCTACCGAAGCAGATATTGCCGAATTAGAAACCTACGAAGAACGCCAAATGTTTTTAGAGGAGGCAGGTTTAAAGGAGTCGGGGGTGGCACGCTTAATACGCGCAGCCTATCATTTGCTCGATTTGCAAACCTATTTTACTTGTGGCGTGCAGGAAGTGCGTGCATGGACTTTTGAACGAGGCTGGAAAGCACCTCAATGTGCGGGCGTTATTCATACCGATTTCGAAAAAGGTTTTATCCGTGCTGAAGTTATTAAGTACGAAGATTTTATTACTTTAGGCTCCGAAGCAGCATGCAAAGAAGCGGGCAAAATGAATGTGGAAGGCAAAGAATATGTGGCTCAGGATGGCGACATAATGCACTTCCGATTCAATGTGTAAAGCTTGGCTTAGTTTGGATTATAACCCGATTGGTCTAAAATTTTCTGATAATTATTCTCGTCTAACAAGTGTTGCAGACTAACTTCTTTGTGAGCATTCATATAGTTTTGCACGATTTGCCAGCCAACCCAAGTTCCTAAGCGCCCGGGCGATTCTTGCGAAATAGGCGAGGTAAATGGTGCATCGTTGAGGTATTTGGTAACAAGCATCTGATCGGTCGAAAATAAATCTTTGTTTCCAACTAAGGTATTCCATATTTGCACTTCGTTTTTTCGGCACCATTCCCACTGAAATTTCGTATAGCCCATCACTTCATTAGGAAGTAACTGTGGCATTAATGCAGCTACTGCATACATAATTTTGGCTCTGTGGAGCATATTGTCGAGCAGTCTGTCCTGCATTCCGTCAAAGTGATAGTGAGCAAATAGCAAGGCCGAAATCACATCGGGAGCTATACTTGCTGGGCGCATGTTATAGAGCATATACGCATAGGTCATATCAGCATACGCAGGATAATCGCTACCCAAATAAAAATCCACACCAATGCCAATAAATTTTTCGTCGATCAAAATAGATTGATTAAATCCGGATACAAAAAAGCAAAGAGGCGGTGTGGGCAATGCGGGCAAGTAATGATGTATATAGCTGTAAGCATCAGTTACTTGACCAACTATGCTGTCTGTGTTTTGGAACACTTCCCGAACCTTCTGATTGACAGGGATAAAAGATTTATTTTTCAGAAAGGCAGCTATCTGCTGTATAACCTTAGCCGTATCGTCAGGGTTTTCGCCCATCACTTCACGCACATAAACAGGCATAAACAACGGGTAGATAGCATAAAGTTTACGCACTCCAACATCCACTTTTAGCGTGTCGATAGCTATCAAGTCCAAGTCGAAACGCATCACGCGCAAGGATGCAGGTTCGGTTTTTGTGTCGATTTTATAACTCCTATTTTGTTTGCACGAAGGGAAATAAAAAGTTGCTAAAATGCTGATTAATAAAATGTAAGTACGCATGTTATTTTTATGAATATTTATAAATCAAATCCGATATCGCTTCGGAAATATACCCCATCAAAACGAATACGCTTTGCATTACTGAATGACTGTTTTAGAGCATTTTCTTTCGTATCGCCATAGGAACTTACAGCCATAACTCTGCCTCCGTTTGTAACTAAATTTCCATCTTTTTGAGCCGTGCCAGCATGAAACACTATGCTGTTATCGACCAACTCCAAGCCGGAGATGACTTTCCCTTTCTCGTAATCCTCTGGATAACCACCAGAAACTAACATCACCGTAACAGCTGTGCGGGAGTCAAATTCGATAACCTTTTCGTGTAGGTTCCCATCTGCTACGCCTTGCAATAAATCGACAAAATCTGATTGAAGACGAAGCATAACCACTTCCGTTTCAGGGTCGCCCATGCGTGCATTATACTCAATGGTATAAGGTTCACCATTCACTTTTATCAAACCAAAGAAAATAAAGCCTTTGTAGTTTACACCCTCACTTCGAAGCCCTTCAACGGTAGGTCGAATGATGCGACTCTCAACTTTTTGCATAAACGCTGCATCGGCAAAAGGTACAGGCGATACAGCACCCATGCCCCCTGTGTTGAGACCTTTATCGCCTTCGCCAATGCGTTTATAGTCTTTGGCTTCGGGCAGTATTTTGTAATGCTCACCATCGGTTATAACAAACACAGAGCACTCAATGCCAGCGAGAAACTCTTCAATAACAACAGTTTGACTTGCTGCCCCGAATTTACCATCAAGCATAGCTTTGAGTTCGATAATGGTTTCTTGTAAATCGTTCAGAATGAGAACGCCCTTGCCTGCTGCCAAGCCATCGGCTTTGAGTACAAAAGGAGCTTGCAGCGTGCTGAGAAAAGCAATGCCAGCGTCGATATTTTTACTTGTAACACTTAAATATCTGGCAGTAGGAATATTGTGTCGGAACATAAATTTTTTGGAAAAATCTTTGCTCCCTTCCAATTGCGCTCCAAACTTATCCGGACCTATCACCGGAATATGACGAATGGTACTGTCGGCTCTAAAAAAATCGACAACGCCCTTTACCAAGGGATCTTCCGGACCGACCAACACCAAATGAATATGATGTTCCAAAACAGCACTTTTGATAGCCTCAAAATTGTCGGCAGCAAAAGCTAAATTAGTGCCAAGATTTGCCGTGCCAGGATTTCCGGGTGCAATAAATAACTGATTTAGTTTCGAACTTTGTGCAATTTTCCATGCCAATGCATGCTCGCGCCCGCCAGAGCCCAAAAGAAGAATATTCATACTTTAATTATCTATTCGTTATAATATTATTAAAAAATAATGATTCATTTATACAAACACAAATAAGGTGTATCTTGGGTGCATTTTACCTTAAATTTTGTGTCTTTTGCCACTTTAAAAGTTTCAAACTTACCGTAGGTTGTCCAATCGCTTTCGTTAGGCAGTTTTACGCTCAGTTCGCCTGAAATAATGGTCATGAGCTCCACGGTGCTTGTGCCAAACTCGTACTCGCCGGCTGCCATAACGCCTATTGTGGCTGTGCCTTCGGTTGAGGCTAATGCAATGGAAACTACTTGTCCATCAAAATATTGATTTGTTTTAAACATGATTTGTATTAGTTATAAAATTGATTTAATCCTGAATTGAATATACTTTGATATATCATTGAGTTATGTTATCATGTAGCCCAAAAAAATCGACTTGTTTTGTTCAACATCCTTGTTTATACTACTACTTCTCCCATTAAAGTTGCCGAAGTTGCTGATAAAATTTTGACTCTGATAAATTCACCAACGTGCCTATCCTGACGAGGAAACACCACAACTTTGTTTTGTGAAGTACGTCCAAAAAGTTGCTCTTTGGAGCGCTTTGAAAAACCTTCAACTAACACTTCATATTCTTTACCAATATCATTTTGGTGACTCAGTAACGAAAGTTCATTTTGCACAGCAATAATTTCGTTCAGTCGTCTTATTTTAATCTCTTCGGGGACTGTATCGGGCAAACGCTTAGCAGCAACTGTACCCGGGCGCTCCGAGTATTTAAACATAAACGACATGTCGAATTTTGCTTGGCGCATCAAAGCAAGAGATTCCTGATGATCCTCTTCGGTTTCGTTGCTGAAACCACAAAAAATATCAGTCCCAATAGCAATCTCGGGTATCATGCGACGCATGGTTGCTACGCGGTCGAGATACCATTCGCGTGTGTATTTGCGATTCATTAATTCCAAAATTTTATTACTTCCCGACTGCACAGGCAAATGAATAAACCGACAAATATTGGGATATTTTGCAATCACGGCAATAGTTTCATCGGTCATATCTTTGGGATGTGGCGAAGTAAAACGTATCCGCATATCGGGCACTGCTTCTGCCACCATACTGAGCAATTCGGGGAAACCAATAACACGACCATCAGCGGAAGTAAATTTGTAAGAATTTACCGTTTGACCGAGCAAAGTAACTTCTTTGTAATTCTTTGATTTTAAATCGTTTATTTCGTTTAGGATACTTTCCACATCCCTGCTACGTTCTCTGCCTCGTGTGTAAGGCACAATGCAATACGTGCAAAATTTGTCGCATCCGCGCATGATGGAAACAAAGCCCGAAATAGATTTGCCAATGCGCGTAGGCAGTACATCTTTGTAGGTTTCGGTTTTAGAAAGTGTTACATTAATAGCTTTTTCGCCTTTTTCTACACTGTTGATGAGGTTCGGAATATCTAAATAGGCATCGGGACCAACCACAATGTTGACACCATGGTCGCTAATGAGCGTATCTTTTACGCGTTCAGCCATGCAACCAATCACCCCGACAATTAATTTTTTGTTTTTACGCTTCATCGACTGAAAGAAATTCAAGCGTTGAATGACGCGTTGTTCGGCATTGTCGCGCACCGAGCAGGTATTTACAAATATGGCATTCGCATCGTCCATATTTTCAGTAAGCTCATAACCATCCATCTGCATAATTGATGCAACTACTTCGCTGTCAGCTACATTCATTTGGCATCCGTAGGTTTCAATAAATAGCTTTTTGTCGTTCAAATCGGATTTAGAGTCCATTGAATCAACTGTTGGCATCGTTTTTTCCATACGTTTTTTTTGTTTAAAATTGAATTGCAAAGGTACATTTTATTCGTAAATTATTTTGTAGCTTTGCACACTTTATTTAAAACACGTAAAATTAGATAAAACTTTATGCCAGCATGGCTGTTTATTAAACGGTAAAATTCGATTATGAACAATTCTTTTGACAATTTTTTTAGCGATGAAATGATGAGCGGTTCCGAAGTGATGCCTATCATATCGTTGGACGAAAATAACGCTGATATTCTACTCTCAGATGGTGATGTATTATCTATTCTACCTTTGAGAAATATGGTCATTTTTCCGGGCGTACTGCTTCCTATTGCCGTAGCAAGACCTAAATCGCTTAAATTAGTGCGTCAGGCACACGAAAACGACAAACTTATTGGCGTTTTTACACAAATAGATAAAAAACACGAAGACCCAACCATTGACCAACTTTACCAAATTGGAGTGGCTGCGCGCATTGTCCGTATTCTGGAAATGCCTGACAATTCCACTACCATTATTTTGGAGGGAAAACGCCGCATCCGCTTAGGAGATGTTGCGGCTGTGAAACCTCATTTAAAAGCCAAAGTGTATCCTATGGAAGAGCATTTGCCCGAAGATACCACCGATGGCGTTTTCGACGCGCTGCTGGCTTCGGTTCGGGACATTGCGACCAACATCATCAACAATTCGGGAGTGATACCCCACGAAACTATTTTTGCAATTCGCAATATCGACAATCCGCGTTTTCTGATAAACTATATTTGTGCCAATTTTGGTTTAATCGTAACCGACAAAGTTCGCTTACTGGAAATTGACGACATGATGGATCGTGGTTTTCAGCTGCTCGAAATGCTTAACAAAGAATCGCAACTTTTGGAACTTAAAATGTCTATTCAGAACAAAGCTAAAGAGGGAATTGACCAACAACAGCGGGAGTATTTTTTGCAACAGCAAATGAAAACTATCCAAAATGAGTTGGGCGGAAGCTCACCCGAATTGGATGTGCAGGACTTTAAACAACGGGCTACTGCTAAGAAATGGGGTGAACAGGTAGCAAAAATTTTTGATAAAGAGCTTAAAAAATTAGAACGAACTAGCCAACATTCACCCGATTATTCCACCCAGTTGAACTATATTGAAACAATGCTCGACTTGCCTTGGAATAAATACAGTGTGGATAATTTTAATCTGAAAAATGCACGTAAAGTGCTTGATGCCGACCATTTTGGACTTGAAACTGTCAAAGACCGTATTATAGAACATTTAGCCGTGCTTAAACTAAAAGGCGACATGAAATCGCCTATTCTTTGCCTTTATGGACCTCCGGGAGTAGGCAAAACATCGCTCGGAAAATCTATTGCGCGTGCACTGAACAGAAAATATGTACGCGTTTCGTTAGGCGGATTGCACGACGAAGCCGAAATTCGTGGACACCGACGCACGTATATTGGTGCGCTTCCAGGACGCATTATCCAAAACATTCAAAAAGCTGAGACAGCGAATCCCGTTTTTGTGCTCGACGAAATTGACAAAGTTACTACCGATTACAAAGCCGATCCCTCGTCGGCACTGCTCGAGGTGCTCGACCCTGAACAAAACACAAGCTTCCACGACAATTACTTGGATATAGATTTTGATTTATCGAAAATACTTTTTATTGCTACTGCCAATAATTTAAGTTCCATACCACGTCCATTGCTCGACCGCATGGAACTAATCGAAGTGAGCGGCTACACGCAAGAGGAAAAGGTAGAAATTGCCAAAAAGCACTTAATTACCAAAGAACTTGAAAACCATGGCTTAAAACCTGCAAATGTGCAGTTATCACCAGCCGTTTTAGCAAAAATTATTGATGATTATACACGCGAATCGGGGGTGCGCGAACTCAACCGTCAGCTTGCATCACTGATGCGTAAAATTGCTAAAATGGTGGCAACCGATGAAATTTACAACACGGCAATTAGCCCTAACGATTTAAAAAAATACTTGGGAACGGCACGTTTCAGCAAAGATATTTACCAAGGAAACGAATACGCCGGCGTTGTAACAGGACTTGCTTGGACTCAGGTAGGTGGCGAAATTTTGTACATCGAATCGAGCCTGAGCAAAAGTAAAGCTCCCAAACTTACGCTTACAGGTAACTTGGGCGATGTGATGAAAGAATCGGCTATGCTGGCTTTGGAATACATCAAATCGCACGCCGAAAAATTAGCCATCGACCCGGAATTATTTGATGCGTGGAACGTGCATATACATGTGCCCGAAGGCGCCATTCCCAAAGATGGTCCCTCGGCTGGTGTAACCATGGCAACGGCTTTAGCATCAGCATTTACCAAACGAAAAGTGCGAAAAAACTTAGCAATGACAGGCGAAATAACACTGCGCGGGAAAGTGCTCCCTGTGGGTGGCATCAAAGAAAAAATTTTGGCTGCTAAACGTGCCGGAATCACCGATATAATTTTATGTGCAGATAATATAAAAGATATTGACGAAATAAAGCCCATATATCTGAAAGGTTTGACTTTTAAGTATGTAACAGATATAATGGAAGTGATTAATTTTGCTTTGCTACCCGAAAAAGTCCTCTGATAAATTCATTTTTATTCGGCTTTTTCTATCAATTGTTTCTTTTCATTCATTTTCAATCAATCATTCATTCAGTAATATTATGACAAAAATTAATCAATTACGCATCGCTTTGTGTAGTGATCACGCTGGTTTTAGTCTCAAAAAAACAATTTTGGAATATCTTTCAAAAAAATATCCTATTGCTATCAAAGATTTTGGCACTTACTCTTCGGGTAGTTGCGATTATGCCGATTTTGCACATCCTATGGCAACTGCCATCGAAAACAAAGAATTTGATTTCGGCGTTTCCATTTGTGGTAGTGGCAATGGCATTAGCATGACGGTAAACAAGCACCAAAAAATTCGTGCCGCACTTTGCTGGAATACCGAAGTTGCAGCTTTAGCACGTCAGCACAACGATGCCAACATTCTATCCTTGCCTGCTCGCTTTGTAACAGAGGACGACGCATTAGCCATGGTTGATGTGTTTTTTTCTTCCGATTTTGAAGGTGGACGCCACCAAGGGCGCATCGACAAAATTCCGCATTGTTTGTAAAAAATAAACGAAATCATATTTTTTTACAGCAATACAGTAGTATAATTATCTAAAATTTCAACATGCAACGAACAGAAATATCCAAGTATGGCGAGTTTGGGTTGATAAAACACTTGACCGAACGCTTCAAAATAAACCATGCTTCCACCCTGAAAGGCATTGGCGACGATGCAGCAGTACTTAACTATGCCGAAAAAAAAATTCTCCTCACAACCGATTTGCTGCTCGAAGGTGTGCATTTCGATTTGACTTATGTACCCCTCAAACATTTAGGTTACAAAGCCGCAGTAGTAAACTTTTCGGACATTTATGCCATGAACGGACACCCCAAACAAATAACGGTTTCGCTGGGCATTTCCAAACGTTTTTCGGTGGAGGATTTAGAAGAATTGTATGCCGGTATTGAGTTGGCTTGCAAAACTTATGGTGTCGATTTGGTTGGTGGCGATACATCGGCATCATTTACAGGACTAACCATCAGCATAACCTGCTTAGGCGAGGGCGAAACCGATAAAATAGTGTATCGGAATGGTGCCAAAATAAACGATTTAGTATGTGTTTCGGGCGATTTGGGTTCTGCCTACATGGGATTGCAGCTGCTTGAACGCGAAAAAATTGTTTTTGCTGCCAATGATCAAGCCGCTCCGGACTTCAATGGCATGGACTATATTTTGCAACGGCAACTCAAACCCGAAGCGCGACAGGATATCGTGCTTGCTTTGTCCGAAAAAGGTATTGTGCCAACAGCTATGATGGATATTTCGGATGGGCTTTCGTCTGAATTGATTCACATTTGTAGCCAAAGTAAGGTGGGCTGTCGCATTTTTGAAGATAAAATCCCCATCAATTATCAAGCTGCTGTTATGGCAGAAGAGCTAAATATGAACATTGTAACGGCTGCTTTAAATGGTGGCGAGGACTATGAATTGATTTTCACCGTGGCTTTAGAAGATTACGAAAAAATACTCACCGTTGATAATATTGGCATTATTGGTCATATTACCAAATCGGAACACGGCTTGTTTTTAGTAGGTCGCCAGGGTGAAGAAATTGCTTTGAAAGCGCAGGGTTGGAACTCACTCAACGAATCATAATCAAAGCATCAATTGATATTTTCCTATCACTTTGAATAAAAAAAAGTCTTTAAACAACTTTTCTCTTTCATTTTTCATGTTTTTTACGTACTTTTGTTTTCAATTTGATAATTATACGAACAAATTAATTTAAAAACACGAAATATGGAAAAAATTGATCAATTAGACCGAAAAATTCTTCGCATCATTTCTCAAAATGCACGCATGCCATTCAAAGAAGTTGCTGAAGAGTGCGGTGTTTCACGCGCAGCCATCCATCAACGCGTACAACGCCTTATCGACTTGGATGTCATTACAGGATCGGGCTATTCCGTAAATCCCAAAATGCTTGGCTTTCAGATGTGTGTCTATATTGGTATCACCTTGGAACGTGGGTCAATGTACAAAGAAGTAGTTCAAAAATTAGAAAAAATTCCTGAAATTGTGGAATCGCAATATACCTTGGGACATTATACCATTTTGATAAAATTATATGCAAAAAACGATGAACATTTGATGCAATTATTAAACAGCCAAATTCAGGAAATACCTGGTGTGGCATCCACTGAAACTCTTACGTCATTAGATCAACGCATCAAACGAACTATCCCCATAGAATAATACATGGAAACAGTAGTTAGTGGCATTCGCCCAACCGGAAATTTACATCTCGGAAATTATTTTGGCGCTTTGCGCAATTTTTTAACGATGCAAAACGAGCATAATTGTTTCTTTTTCATTGCCGATTATCATTCTCTGACCACACATCCAACCCCACAGGACTTGCACGGGAATGTAAAAAAAATTCTCGTGGAGTATTTAGCTGCCGGTCTCGACCCCGAAAAGGCAACCTTATACGTACAAAGCGATGTACCCGAAATTGCCGAATTGTATTTGTTTTTGAACATGAATGCTTACATTGGTGAGCTTGAACGATGTACATCATTCAAAGATAAAATACGTCAGCAGCCTCAAAACGTTAATGCCGGACTATTGACATATCCAACACTTATGGCTGCCGACATTTTGATACATCGCGCCACCAAAGTGCCCGTAGGTAAAGATCAGGAACAGCATTTAGAAATGACGCGGCAGTTTGGCAATCGCTTCAACCGTATGTATCACGTTGATTATTTCCCGGAACCACAAGCATTTAATTTTGGCAACGAATTAGTTAAAATACCAGGACTAAACGGCAGTGGAAAAATGGGCAAATCAGAAGGTGAAGGAAACGCCATTTATTTTGCCGACGAACCTGAGGCAATTCGCAAAAAAGTGATGAAAGCTGTTACCGATAGCGGACCCACAGCTCCAAACCAACCCAAGCCGGATGCCATTCAAAATATTTTTCAGTTAATGAAAGTTGTTTCTGCACCCGAAACATTAACTTTCTTTGAGGAGCAATACAATGCTTGCCAAATTCGCTATGGCGATATGAAAAAGCAGTTGGCAGTAGATATGATTGCCTTTACAGAGCCCATGCGCGAACGCATCAAAGCTATTCAAGCCGACGAGGCTTACATTGCCCGTGTAGCCAAACTTGGCAAAGAGAAAGCACAGGAAAGCGCAGCCAAAACCATACGGGAGATACGTGAAATTATTGGATTCAAAAAGTTCTAAAAAAAATAACTATTTATGAGCGACCAACGATATAATTTGCGCGGCGTATCAGCCTCGAAAGAAGATGTACATGCTGCCATTCAAAACATTGACAAAGGACTGTTTCCAAATGCGTTTTGTAAAATAATTCCTGATTTTATAGGCAATGACCCTGACTATTGCAACATTATGCATGCTGATGGAGCGGGTACCAAGTCGGCATTAGCTTATGTTTATTGGAAAGAAACAGGCGACATTTCAGTGTGGAAAGGTATTGCACAGGATGCTTTGATTATGAATATCGACGATTTGCTTTGTGTTGGCGCTACCGATAATATTTTGCTTTCTTCGACCATTGGTCGTAATAAAAATAAAATTACAGGCGAAGTGATTTCGGCTATCATCAATGGAACCAATGAGTTGGTGCAAGAATTATCAAACATGGGCATAAAAATTTATCCTACAGGCGGCGAAACTGCCGATGTGGGTGACTTGGTTCGAACCATTATTGTGGATAGCACCGTAACCTGTCGCATGAAACGCGCCGATGTGATTGACAATGCCAATATCGCTGCAGGCGATGTGATTGTGGGACTATCGTCGAGCGGACAAGCTACCTACGAAGAAGCCTACAATGGAGGTATGGGCAGTAATGGACTGACCTCGGCACGACACGATGTGTTTGCCAATTATTTAGCTGACCTCTATCCGGAAAGCTACAACCCAGACATTCCAAAAGATTTGGCTTATTCGGGTTCAAAAAAATTAACTGATATGATTGATACCGTGGGCATAGATGCCGGAAAATTAGTACTTTCGCCCACACGCACTTATGCACCGGTAGTAAAACAACTTTTGCAACAATTGCGCCCAAACATTCATGGTATGGTGCATTGCTCGGGAGGTGCTCAAACAAAAATTCTTCATTTTATAACTAATCTGCGCGTAGTTAAAAACAATTTATTCCCCTTGCCTCCGCTTTTCAAATTAATTCAGCAGGAATCGGGAACCGATTGGAAAGAAATGTATAAAGTGTTTAACATGGGACATCGCTTAGAAGTATATCTTCCAGCAGCTTACGCCCAGCAAGTAATCGAAATTTCCAAATCGTTTCATATTGATGCTCAAATAATAGGATTTTGCGAAGCTTCGGACAAAAAAGAATTGCTCATCGAAAGTGAATTCGGAAAGTTTGAATATTGAGCTTATTACCAACTACTTATAAAAAAAAATGGACTTGCCTCGTATTGAGAAGAGTCTTTTTTTTTTGATGTTGCATTGCTGCCAGATTCGGTTTTAGTAATAGTTTTCTTCCGGTGCTTCGTATCCCTTCCACCATCTACATATCCATCAGCATAAAAAATCCCATAAATCAGATTTGACATCTGTTTTATGGGGTTTTCAATTTAGTTGCTGATTGAATTATTTTTTGTTCAATTTCCAGTTATGCGGTAATAGCTCGTGGAGTTTTTGGATGTTGTGATCTTGGATACGGTTCAGTACATCGGTGAGCCATTCTTGTGGATTTACATTGTTGGCCATACAAGTACCCATGAGTGAGTAAATAATGGCAGTTCG
>MNZK01000035.1 GCA_001873635.1 Porphyromonadaceae bacterium CG2_30_38_12
TGCTCGAGGCATCAAATTTTATTTCTACCATCGAAAATCGTCAAGGACTGAAAGTTGCTTGCTTAGAGGAAATTGCTTATCGCAATGGGTATATCAACAAAGACCAATTGCTCAAATTAGCTGAGCCTTTGAAGAAAAATCATTATGGCGAATATTTACTCAAAATTGCAAAAGAAACTCTATAAATAAAACGCGTCTCACACTATGCAAGTTATAACAACTCCCATTCACGATTTATTAATTATTAAACCACGCGTATTTGCTGATGCTCGTGGTTTCTTTCTGGAAACTTACAACAGCAAAACTTACGAGAAGGCAGGTATCAACATCAATTTCTGTCAGGATAACCTTTCCAAATCACAGTATGGCGTCATCCGTGGACTGCATTATCAATTAGCACCTCACGCACAATCGAAGTTAGTTTCTGTGGTGCAGGGTACCGTGTGGGATGTAGCTGTGGATATGAGAGCTTCTTCGCCAACTTTTGGGCACTGGTTTGGCATTGAACTTAACGATGTTGAAAAAACGCAATTTCTTATACCACAAGGGTTTGCACATGGCTTTTCGGTGCTAAGCGAAACGGCCATTTTTTCCTATAAATGCGACGATGTGTACAATCCGAACTTGGAGCGAGGCATACGTTACAACGATGCACAGCTCAATATCGACTGGAAAATACCTGCCGAAAAAGCATTGATTTCGGAAAAAGATAGCAAACATCCTACTTTCGATGATGCCGATAAAAACTTTTGAAATAAGATTGCAATATTATTCAAATTCCCCAAACCATGAAAACAATTTTAGTAACAGGTAGTAACGGACAATTAGGAAACGAAATGCAAGTGGCTGCCAAGCAGTTTACACAGTTTAATTTTTTATATACCGATGTGGATACGCTCGATATTTGTGATAAAGATGCGCTTCGTAGTTTTGTTCAAAGCCACCATGTAAATGCAATTGTGAATTGTGCTGCCTACACAGCCGTTGATAAAGCCGAAGATGACATAGCGCTTTGCTATAAAATAAATCGCGATGCTGTTCAAAATATTGCTGAAGTGGCTGCTTCAGAAAGCTTGAAAGTGATTCATATTTCTACCGACTACGTTTTTGATGGTAACAGTTATCAGCCACTAACGGAAGATATGCCCGTTTCACCCCTTGGTATTTATGGAAAGTCGAAATTAGAAGGTGAAAATGTGTTGCGTGAGCACTGCTCGGAAGCCATTATTTTGCGCACATCGTGGCTTTATTCATCCTTCGGAAATAATTTTGTAAAAACAATGATTAAGCTTGGCAATGAGCGAGATACCTTGCAAGTTATTTTTGATCAGATAGGCACGCCAACTTATGCTGCTGACTTGGCAAATTCCATTTTAACAATACTTTCTGCCAGTAAGTTTGTGCCCGGAACCTATCACTTTTCAAATGAAGGAGTATGTAGCTGGTACGATTTCACAAAAAAAATCCATAAAATTGCAGGAATCAATTGTCAGGTAAAGCCCATTGAAACAAAGGATTATCCTACGCGTACGCCACGCCCTTTTTACAGTGTTCTCAATAAACGTAAAATCAAAGACCTATATCAAATAGACATTCCCTATTGGGAAGATAGTTTGGAAAAATGTATGGCTATCTTGGTTCAAAACAATAAGTAGCAATCTGATTTTTTTCAATTTCATTAAACTCAGCCAAATTTAAAACCACATAAAAAAAACTTTAATATTTATTAGAAAACTCAGTTTTCTTATGCTTTTCGTGTGTTTGTTTTTAACACAAGTTTGGGCTCAAAATTTCACTATCATTGGGTATGTTTCCGACCGAAAAAGTGTTTCAGGTTCCGTCAACACTAAACCTTTATCCGTCAATTAAATATAGCGGCTTTTAGTTGTTTCGTACACACTTTTTTCTATGAGTGTCCGCCAACTACAATTCGCATAACTTTTAGGTTGAGCCAAAAGAAACGAATAAATTGCCAAGGCAAAAATGTACGCCAAAATTTGGTGGATTTTGTGGGCTCGGTTGCAAATGATGCCGGGCTGTAACGAACTGTTTTTTCTAAATTATTTGTCATGATGTCTTTATTTTTATTTTAGGTGTAAGAGTTTTTATTCCGGAATCATCCACCAGAAAGGTAATGCTTTGGCTTTATATATAAACATGTAGTGCATAAATAATTTCATCCAATGCCCTGCCAAGCCAATTTCACCTACGGTGTAGTTGATATTTCGTCCCCATTTCGGAAATTTATCCCAATCCTGCACAATAGGGAATACAGTCATTACGGCAGCTTTTCCTTGGCGAATACCATAACCCGCCGAAATGATGCAAGCGGCACCCATTTTGGACATAGAGGCTCTGTGTTTGTGCGTGTTGGTTCCAGTGCGAATTTGCTCCACAATATTTTCAGCTACAATTCTACCCATAACGCCCGATGGCATACCTGTGCGCGGAGCTGTGGCAGTAATTTGTGTACCGTTTTTGCTAAACATGGGTTTGGAAATAGTATGAGGTGGTGCGAATGCTATCCCTGCTGCATAAATATTGGCATACGACGGATTTTGATAAATAGATGGCCAGTCACTGGCTTTCCAATCTTCGTAATCTTTTGGTGTGTAGTCGGCATCAACTTTCATCAAACCATTGGGTGCAAATAATTGAGCAGTTATTTCTTGGGCATTTTTGTCATAAGCTTTCAGCCCAACGCCTGCAAAAGCGGGTATAAGCATCGAAAAATCAAATTTAACCGTATGAAATTCTCCTGCTAAGTTTTCATAGTAGGCTATCCCGGGCTCTACTTTGGTAATTCCCGCTCCCACTATCCAGCTAATGCCATACTCTTTAAAAACCGATTCGGCAAAAATTTTGGTCGGTGTTGTGTAGCCACCTTGATTGATGTAAGCTCCGCCCATGCCAAAATCGCCCAATTCGTATTCGTTGGATATCCATATTATTTCAGCAAATTTATTCAATTTACGTCGGTTTACCTCAAATGCAATATTGAGAGCATATTCAAAAGCAGCGCCTTGGCAAGTGGCCATAGGATTGCCCGTTCCGACTAAAAAAGTTTGTTTTTCGCCTTTCTCCATGCGAGCAAAATGTTGCTGCAAATTTTCCCATGTGTGTGCTGCATGGTCGTACGTGCAAACCGACAAACTGTTTTTATCAGGTCCCAACCCTTCGGTAGCTGCAAAGTTCAGTTTTGGACCTGTTGCATTTATCAAATAGTCGTAATCTACTTTTTCGATGGTACCTTTGTTTGATCCCGATACATACTCAATATTAACATAAGCTTTGCCTGTTTGTGCATCGCCCTCGGGGTGAATGGATAAAGCTTTTGCTTGCTTAAAAGTAATGCCTTGCTTTTTGTAAACAGGTGCTAAAGGAAAAATTACTTGCTTGGTTGTCATTAGTCCAATACCCACCCAAATGTTAGAGGGCACCCATTGGTAATTTGAATTTGGACTTACTACTACTATTTCGTGCGACTTTCCGAGTTTGCGACGGACTGTGAGGGCAGCAGTATGTCCGGAAATTCCAGCTCCTAAAATAAGTACTTTAGACATAATATTCTAATTTTCGATATGTTAATAAATTTAAGGAAACGATAATTCAGTTTTTTTTGTGTGTGTTAGAATATTCGTTACACGGCTCAAATATATATATAAAAAAACGGTTTTACAATCTAATTTGCAACAAAGATATAAATATATTTTTAAATTACAATAGCATCACTAATTTTCCCTATTTAAGTCATCAATATTTAAAAACTGGGTCTTTGTTTTGTACGTTTTTGGAATAAAAATAAGAAAAACGATGTGATTGTAATTTAATTTTATACATTTGCAACGAGATAAAAAATCACTAGTTTTTTATCGAATGGGTAATCACTGTATTAAAAGAAAACTCAGTTATGTATCAACAATTTCAAACACATTTAGTAAAAGAACTTAGCGCCATTCAACAGGCAGGTTTGTACAAAAACGAACGCATTTTGATTTCGGCGCAAGGCGCAATTGTTCAAGTTTTAGGCGGAAAGGAAGTGCTTAATTTTTGTGCCAATAATTATTTAGGATTATCCAATCATCCACAGTTGATTGAAGCCGCCACACAGGGCTTGGTTTCGCATGGTTATGGTATGTCGTCTGTTCGTTTTATTTGTGGCACGCAGGATTTGCATAAACAGTTGGAGCAATCTATTGCAAACTTTTTTGGCACCGAGGATACCATTTTGTACGCTGCTTGTTTCGACGCCAATGGCGGCGTTTTTGAACCTTTATTAAATGAGGAAGATGCCATTCTCTCGGATGCCCTCAACCACGCTTCCATCATCGACGGCGTAAAACTTTGCAAAGCGCAGCGATATCGGTACGAAAATGCCAACATGACCGATCTGGAGCAGCAACTGCAAGCTGCTCAAAGCCACCGTTACAGGATAATTGTAACAGATGGCGTTTTTTCGATGGATGGAAACGTAGCGCCTTTGGATAAAATTTGTGAATTAGCCGAAAAATACAACGCCATGGTGATGGTGGATGAATCGCATTCGGCTGGCGTTGTGGGCAATACCGGGCATGGCGTTACAGAGCTTTACAACCTGCGAGGGAAAATTGAGATAATAACCGGAACCTTGGGCAAAGCTTTTGGTGGTGCTATTGGTGGTTTCACGACTGGCAAAAAAGAAATCATTGAGATGCTCCGACAGCGTTCACGTCCCTATTTATTTTCCAACTCCATTCCGCCTATGGTTGCTGCAGCGGGCATACGCGCGTTTGAGATGTTGGCTGAAACAAACTTTTTGCAGAACAAATTGCACGAAAACACGCGCTATTTTGTAAGTAGAATGATAGCGGCTGGATTCGACATAAAGCCTACACAATCAGCTATTTGCGCCGTTATGCTTTACGATGCACAACTTTCGCAGCTCATGGCTTCGCTCTTGCTCAACGAAGGAATTTACGTAACCGGATTTTATTTCCCTGTGGTGCCCAAAGGTCAAGCACGCATACGTGTTCAAATTTCGGCAGCCCACGAAAGGGAACATCTTGATAAATGTATTGCTGCATTCACAAAAGTGGGAAAAGAATTAAATGTGCTAACAGAATAATAGGCTAATTAATAGGCTACAAAAAAACTTTGACACTAAAGGGAATTGAAAATAAACGTAGTAAATGTTTATATGCGAGTTCCCTTTTGACTAATAAAAAAATAAAATAGAGACACATGAAAGCACTTGTAAAACTTCATCCCGAAAAAGGGATATGGATGGAAGACGTTCCAATGCCACATGTAGGCATAAACGACGTGTTAATAAAAATAAAAAAAACAGCCATTTGCGGCACCGATTTACATATTTATAAATGGGACGATTGGTCGCAACGAACTATAAACACGCCCATGACAATTGGGCATGAGTATGTTGGCGAAGTGGTGGAAAAAGGGCATGGCGTTAGTAATATAAAAATTGGCGATCGCGTAACCGGAGAAGGGCACATTGCTTGTGGACATTGCCGCAATTGTAGGCGAGGAAAGCTTCATGTGTGTGAAAATTCGATAGGCGTAGGCGTTAATCGTGATGGCGCTTTTGCCGAATTCCTTTCCTTACCAGCCCAAAATGTAGTTCATATAGACACACGTATTTCCGACGAAATGGCTGCCATTATGGATCCTTTTGGGAATGCAACACATACAGCGCTTTCGTTCCCCATGATAGGCGAAGATGTGCTCATAACGGGTGCTGGACTTATTGGAACTATGGCTACGGCTATTTGCCGTTTTGCTGGTGCACGCAACATTGTTGTTACCGACCTGAGCGACTATCGTTTAGCAATTGCAAATGAAATGGGTGCTACCATTACGGTCAATCCTACAAAGGGACAAAGTATTGAAGCTGCAATGCGTGAACTGCATATTCGGGGTTTCGACATTGGCTTGGAGATGTCTGGTTCGCCCATAGCCTTCGAAAGTATGATTGAAAACATGTACAACGGCTCTAAAATTGCTTTGCTGGGAATTTTGCCAAATTCAACAACAGTTCAGTGGGATAAAATAATATTTAAAGCGCTGACGCTAAAAGGAATATATGGGCGCGAAATGTGGGAAACCTGGTACCAAATGGAGCAAATGCTTATCACTGGCATCGACCTTAGACCAGTTATTACACACCGCTTTAGCATGAATGATTTTCAGAAGGGTTTTGATGTAATGGAAAGTGGCGCATGTGGAAAAGTGATTTTAAATTGGGAATAAACAAGGAAAGCTTATCCTTTATTAAAATAAAAAAACCGCTACAAAGTTGAATTTGTAGCGGTTTATTTTTTTTAATAGTAATATTAAATACGTTTTCGCAAAGCTATGATGATGATTACAGTTCCCAAGCTAAAGCGCTAGCACCCAATATAGCAGCATCAGCTTCTTTCAATTCACTAAAAAATAATTTAACTTTCCCTCTCCAAAGTGGTAACAGGTTTGCTTCCATGTGTTCGCGAATAGGATTCATAATCAAATCGCCAGATTTGGATAAGCCTCCAAAAATAGCTATAGCTTCTGGAGCACTAAAAGCTACGAAATCTGCTAAACTTTGCCCTAAAATTTTACCTGTGAATTGGAAAATTTCTTTAGCAACATCGTCGCCTTCCATAGCAGCATCGAACACATCTTTTGATGTGATGCTGTCCACTGGTATGTTTCGAAGCGAGCTATCTTTGGTTGTTGATCCTAAAATTTCGCGTGCAGAGCGAGCTACTCCAGTAGCTGAGCAGTAAGTCTCTAAACAGCCGTGTTTGCCACAGCCACACAATCGCCCATTTTCGCGAACGGCACAAGTATGTCCCAATTCGCCAGCAAAACCATCGTGACCATATACGACTCTCCCATCGATAATAATGCCACTACCAACGCCTGTTCCGAGTGTTATCATGATAAAATTTTTCATACCACGAGCACCACCATAAGTCATTTCGCCCACGGCAGCTGCGTTTGCATCGTTGGTGAGTGCTGTTGGTATTCCGAATTTCTCGGTCATTAACTTTGCAAAAGGAATCACTCCTTTCCAAGGAAGGTTAGGCGCAAACTCGATATTTCCAGTGTAGTAATTACCATTAGGAGCACCAACGCCAATACCTTTAATTTTATCGCTACCTCCTGCCGAGTGAATAAGTTTACTCATTTCGTCGAACAAATCCTGCACATATAAATTTACATCCGTGTGCGTGCCGGTTTTAATGGCACTTTTCGATACTACATTTCCACGGCTATCCACAACCCCAAAAACAGTGTTCGTGCCGCCCATATCCATTCCGATAACATAAGGTTTTTCCATATTTTTTTATTTTTCTTATAATCAACTATAAACTGTAAACTATTCTACAGGTATATCTTTATTAACGTTTTTGCAACCTATCAATGCGTACCAAAGCATATAAGCTAAACAAGCAAACATAACCCAATAGCTATTTAGGTAGCCAAAATTATCCGACACAAAGCCTTGTAAAAGTGGAACTATGCCACCGCCCATAACCATTACCATAAAGATACCGGAAGCTGCAGCTGTATATTTTCCAAGACCTTCGACAGCCAAATTGAAAACACCACCCCACATAATAGAAGTACATAAACCAGTTAAAACAAAAAACACAACACTGATTGGGACAGCAACATTCAAATAAGGAAGATTGACAGCAACAGTAGTTGGAATAAATATAGCCAATGCTATAAAAATTAAACCAACCAACGAAACAGTGGTTAACATAGTCTTACTCGATACTCTTGAACCTAACAATCCACCTCCAAGTCGCCCTACAAGCATCAGTAGCCAATAAAAGCCAACGATACTACCTGCGATTGTTGCATCAAGCCCTAATCCGGGATTTTCGGCAGTGGTTTGAGCAGTCATAAATAAGTTTGCGGTACTTGGAATTCCAATTTCAATACCTACATAAATGAAAATAGCAATGGCACCAAATACGAAGTGACGGAACGAAAGCGGACTGTTAGCATGTTTTACTTTACGTTCGGCAGCAGTTTCTTTGTGTGGCTCAGGGATTTTTACAAACGATAAAACAACAAATGCCAATGCGAAAATGCCCAAAGCCAAAAACAAAGCTGGATTTGCTTTTTCAATGGTACGTCCGGCTTCAACACCCATCAACCAACCTACTAGCATGGGCGTGATAGTTGCACCAATGGAGTTGATAGAACCACCAAATTGGAGTAGTTTATTACCTGAATTTCCACCTCCACCGAGGGTATTAAGCATTGGATTTACAACGGTATTCAACATACACATCGAAAAACCAGAAATAAATGTTCCTATCAAATATACCGAAAATAATCCAACTTGACCTGACATAAATTGAACGGATACGCCAATAAAACCGACTGCAATGGCTGCAAGAGCTGTAACTTTATATCCCCACTTTTTAAGCATTATACCTGCTGGAATTCCCATAAAGGCATAAGCCATGAAATTTCCTAAAAATCCTAATTGTGATTGAAAGTTGGAAGCTCCGAATTGTTTTGCCACAATGACTCCCATAGGGCTTGGAAGTCCCGTAACAAAGGCAATCATAAAGAAAAGAGCAAACATCATTGCAATAGGCAATGCATAACTTTTGTTTTCTGTACTCATTTGATTTGAATTTGATTTAAAATGAAAAATTGATTATTGAAGTTATTAATATTATTGAAATTTCTTTTTGCAAAATTACTGTTTTTTGTGGCTGAAAGGAGATAATAAGTGTGTTAAATAAATGTTTTACAACAGCTTTTTAAAGCTAATTTATAGCAAATATCTTCTTGAATATATTAATCACAAATTTTGGAATAAAAATTCACTCATGCGTGTGTATAAATGTCGACGGGTTTGTTCGCCCAAAATGCTGTGATTTTTGTCGGTATAAAGCTGTATTTCAACTTGTTTATTGGCTTTTACCAATTTATCTATGTACAAAAGGGTGTTTTGAAGATGCACGTTATCGTCGGCAGTTCCATGTACGAGAAGCAACGTGCCGTTTAGTTTTGAAGCCACCTCCAAAGCCGAAGCTTGTTTGTATCCATCAAAGTTTTCTTGCGGACGACGCATAAATCGTTCGGTATAAGCTGTGTTGTAAAGTTTCCAGTCGGTAACGGGTGCAACGGCAATACCCGCTTTGAATATCGGTTCGCCGCTGCTCATGCTCATTAATGTCATGTAGCCGCCATAGCTCGAACCCCAAATACCAATTCGGTCTTTATCAATGTAGCTTTGTTTGGCTAAATAGCGGGCAGTTTCAATTTGGTCGGCAGCTTCTAATTTTCCTAATTGCTGGTAGGTACAATGGCGGAATGCAGTGCCGCGCGCACCCGTTCCTCGCCCATCCACACACACAATCACATAGCCTTTTGATGCTAAATAATACTCCCAATTAACGTTCCATTTGTCTAATACTTGTTGCGAATTGGGTCCACTGTATTGCACCTGTAGCACGGGATATTTTTTGCTGGCATCAAAATCCGCAGGTTTCAACATCCATCCATTTAGCACTATATTTTCGGATGTTTGAAAACTGAAAAAAGATTTGATAGCTAAGGTATCGAGTGATTTTAGTAGCGCATCATTATTGGCAATAGTGCGCAATACGGCGCCTGTATTAGTGCACAAAGTAAGTTTATTTGGCTGTGTAAGTGAAGATGCATTGTCGGTAAAAAGTGAAAACGTGCTATTGAATGTTGCCGCATGAGTGCCTTTAGAAGTGGTAAGAGCTAACTTTTTACCTTTGCTATCTAAGGCATATACCTGTCGTTGTAAGGGTGAAACTTCAGCCGATTGATAATAAAGCAACTTTTTTGCTTCGTCGTAGCCATAAAAGTCGGTTAAATCCCATTTCCCTTTGGTTAATTGCTTGTATATTTGGCCTGTAATACGGTATTGATATAAGTGGCGATAATTATCTGTTTCGCTTACTCCGAAAAAATATTGATTGTCGGAAGTGAATTGAATATAGTCAATATTTTCATAACCAACATATTGCTTTGATTCTTCGCGCAAAATAAGTTTGGAAATGGTTGAGCGCGGATCGGCAAAAATCATATCCAATCGGTTTTGATTACGATTTAATTTGAATATAGCCAACTGATTGGGCATGTTTGTCCACTTTATTCGTGGAACATAATAGTCCTCGTCAGGTTCTGCAATTTTCATTACACGTGTTGTCTTATTAAAGTCATCGTAAACACAAACAGAAACTTTCGAATTATTTTCGCCAGCTCTGGGATATTTAAAATGCACAAATTGGGGGTAAGCAAGTAGTTCATTGTTGTTGTTCAGAAAAGTTTGGAATGAAAATTCCGGTACCTCTGTTTCGTTGAATTTGGTGAAGGCAAGCAGTTTGCTATCCGTGCTCCAGGCAAAATGACGCGTGGCTTCAAACTCTTCTTCGTAAACCCAATCGGGCGTGCCGTTTTGAATTTTACCTTCTTCACCATCTTTGGTAATGGCAATTTCGGTATGAAATTCTAATTTTTTTAAGAACAAATTTCCGCCACGTGCAAAAGCAATGTAGCGACTATCCGGCGAAAAAAGAGGTACTTGCTGCGCTCCCAAATCCGACAAAGGCTCCAGTTCCTTGCGCTTCAGGTCGTAAACGTAGTAATTGGCTAAGAATGTGCGTCTGTAACGATAACTTACCTCATTGTAAACCATCAGTTTTTGTTCGTTGGGACTCAATTCGTACCCGCTAATTTTCTTAAAAGGGCATTTTTTAGTAGCATATACGCTAAATAAGGTATCGACGGTAGCTCCTGTTTTGTAATTGTATTTCACTATGGCAGTGCCATTTACCAATAAAGTGTAGTGTTCACCAGCTACCATCGAACGCGGATTATCAAACTTAACAGGACGAAATTTACCATCGGTAATTTTATAAAGAAAATTTCCAGATGCTAAGATTGGAAGTGCTGCTACACAAAAAATAATGAGGAATTTTTTCATAGAAATTTATGTTGATAATTTTGAATACTTTGAAATGTTTGAGTATTTTGACTTGCAAAAATAGTTCAAAACAGGCATGTTTTTGCTATCAAAAAAAAAAAATTCAAAACCATTAACAATTGATAGCCTTATTTTTATTTCAAGAAAAACGAAATGGAGCTGACTGCCATTGTTCACCTACACGGAATGCAATTGGCCTATTTGAATTATCTTGTAACTAAAATCATTTGATATTTTTTGTAGGCATTTTAGCCCGAACAGAAGCTCGCCAATGTTTTAACTGTGCAAGCATTTTGACGGCTAATTTTCTATTGGATATTGCTAAATTATTCGTTTCACTGCTATCTTTTCGTAGGTTGTACAATTCTACATCGCCGTTGTCTAAAAACTCGATAAGTTTGTAATCGCCTTTGCGGATGGCACTTGCCGGACGAGCTCCCAACGGATGATAGTGTGGATAATGCCAATAAATAGCGCCACGGTTTTGTTTTTTACCTTGAAGTGCCGGTAAAATACTTTGTCCATCGAGAGTAGCATCGTTGGGTTTAGTCGTCTTGGTTACTTCCAAAAAAGTTGGGTAAAAATCGACAGTAGAAACCACAGTTTTGCTTTTAACACCCGAAGCAATATGATTTTTCCAAACAGCAATCAGGGGTTCACGAATACCACCTTCGTACATAAATCCTTTACCGCCTTTTAATGGTAGATTGCTTGTTGCATAACCTTCGCCGGTGGACACACCGCCATTGTCTGAGGTAAATACAATAAGCGTGTTTTCGTACAAGCCTAATCGCTTGAGCTCGGCTATCACTTTTCCAACATTTTCGTCCATGCTGGCTATCATAGCTGCATACGTAGCATTATTTTGAACTATCCGCTCGCGGTAATTTGCCTTAATGTCTTCTTTGGCTGCCCACGCTGGGTGATTGTTGAAAGCTTGGAGGGTATCTAAACCCATGCGATGTGCTTTTTCCTTGAAATACTTTTCTTTATCTGGTTTAGCCAAGAGAGGTGCATGTACCTGATAAAAAGGGAAACTGATAAAAAATGGACTATCTTTGTATTTCTGAATTATTTTCACACACTCGTCGCCCAGACGGTCGGTCAGATATTCGCCTATTAGCCCATCGGAGAGGTAAGGATTGTTATAAGGAGTAAAATACGAGCCACCTCCCTCGCTTACCGGACTGCCTTTGGCACATCCCGCTATATTTATACCGTAGCCTTGATATTGTGGGAACATGATAGAGTCGATAGCTAAATGCCATTTGCCAATATGAGCTGTTTTGTAGCCATTGGTTTTTAATGCTTCGGCAATGGTAATTTCGCTCAGAGGCAAATTAAATAAATTTTCGGCAGGCAATACGGGGCACAACTTTGTAATCTTCTCCATGTAGTTTTTTTCGTACTGATGTCCTTTAATCCAATCGGTTACGCCCACTCGAGCCGGATAACGCCCCGTTTGAAAAGCAGCACGTGTAGGCGAACTCACTGGACAAGCAGCATAAGCATCGGTAAAAAGCATACCTTCACGCGCCAATTGGTCGATGTTTGGTGTTTCGTAAAATTTGCTGCCGTAACATGCTAAGTCTGTCCAACCTAAATCATCGGCAAGAAAAAAAACAATATTGGGTTTTGGCTGTGCTTGTAGTTGAAGAGCCGAAGCAGCTGTAAAAACGAATGAAAAGTTCTTAATCTTATTCATGTACTTTTATTTTTTCCAATTATCAGTCCTGAAAGGAATTACAGGTAAACCCGCTGTGTTATACAAAAATCCGCTTGAAGGAGCATAATTACAAAAATTATAGCGCACAGCCACGGGCGTTTTTACATTGGGAGAAAACACACGAGCTTGTTTTCGAGAAATTGTAAGATTGGCAGGATAAAAAATGCTGTCCTGACCGGCAACTTCAAAACCCGCTACTGTTTTGCCAAAGTTTGTCAAACCATTCGGTGCATTGTCGAAGGTAATAATTGCCACACTATCTTTCACCTGCATTGATTTGTAAGTCGGTGCTTTGTAAGGCAAACCTTTTTGATTGTAAGTTTCAGACAAAGCCCAAAGCGCTAATCGTTTTGAAACAGTAATTTTTTCGGCAGGATGAATGCATTTTTCTTCGCCAATATCCACCGTAGTTGCCATACCCGAATTGGGTATTGACGTCATGGAATTGTATTGCGATTCGCGTTGCAAAGCAGCATGGATTGCTTTTGAATTGCCGTAGGAGTAAGGAGCTATTTCTACAGAATAAAAAGCAAAATCACCTACACCAAAATCAGAACGCCAGCTTTTTACCATAGCAGCTTGCAATGCCGGATAATCGTAATAATTAATGATATTAGACTCGCCCTGGTACCAAATAGCACCTTTGATATTGTAATTCACAAGGGGTGCAATCATGCCATTGTAAAGCATGCAAGCGCGTTGATGGGGGGACATTTTTTCAGTAGTGGTTTGTTTATAAGCCTCTGCAAATCCACTGATGACGTCATTTTTCATCCATGCTTCGATGCGTGAGCCGCCCCAACTCGAATTAATAATTCCTACCGGAACATTCAGACTTTGTTGCAATATGCGGGCAAAAAAGTATCCCACTGCACTGAATTTTGCAACCGTTTCGGCATTTGCTGTCTCCCAACTTCCTTTGCAAGTATCCTGTGGTAGAGCCACAGCGGCTCTCTCCACCGTAAAAAATCGGATATTTTTGTTGGCGGCAGTTAATAAAGCATCCGTTGAACCTTTCACTGGCTGATCGGCATAACCTGAAATAGTTATTTGCATGTTGGACTGACCAGAGCAGAGCCACACTTCGCCTAAAAGGACGTTTTGGAGCAAGACTTTTTCTGCGCCAGAAGAAATTTGAATGGCATAAGGACCACCTGCATCGGCAGTTTTTACTTTTACAAGCCATTCGCCTTTGTCGTTGGCAATAACATTAAGCTTTTCTTTGTTCCAACCCAATGCAATAATCAGTTTTTGGTTCGGGTCGGATTTTCCCCACAATTTTACTTCGCTGTTGCGTTGCAAAACCATGTTATCAGTCAGTAGGGAGGCTACTTTAATTTTTGCCTGCAGAGCAAAACCAAAGCTAAGGATGAGTGAAATAATTAAAATTTTTGATCTCATAATGTATTGATTTTATTTGTATTTTTATTTCTACTTTACCAAATTAGATTATATGAATGCCAGAGGCATTATATATTTATAGAAAACGCATTTATTAATCAATGTTCGACCCCAATTGGGGTCGCATATCTGTTGTAAATCTATTCTTCTACAAATATATGAACCCGATGGGTTCAGTTAATTGAGTTCAATTTTTAGTTTAGTAAAGTAGAACTATGAAACGACTTTTTACTTTTTTCGCAGTGGTATTTTTAG